>NZ_JAGQCQ010000099.1:0-10995 GCF_024346275.1 Cyanobium sp. BA20m-p-22 | reverse complement strand
CTGAGCCGGCCAATGCCCTGCCGGCCAAACTTCCACCCTTCGACTTCTCCGCTGCCTTGGCTTCATGGCCCGGCCGATTCAGCTGTGCCGTAAACGACGGAGCTGGGCCGAGACCCCGGCCATTCGCCAGGCTCTCGCGGCCTAAACCAGCACCGGCAGCTTGGCCGGATCGATCTGCTGGAAGCGCAGCCGCTCCTGCTCCACCGCCACGGCGATGGTGTGGCCGCCGCTGAATTGGCCGCCCAGGATGGCTTTGGCTATAGGGGTTTCCAGTTCCCGCTGGATGGCGCGCTTGAGTGGCCGGGCCCCATAGACAGGGTCATAGCCCACTCCTGCCAGCCAGTCGAGGGCATCGGCGTTGAGCTGGAGTGTCAGCTTTTTATCTTCCAGGCGCCGGGCCAGGCGTTGCACCTGCAGCTCCACGATCTGGCGCAGTTCCTCCTGCTTGAGGCTGTGGAAGATGATCGTTTCATCCAGCCGGTTGAGGAATTCGGGCCGGAAGTGGCCCCGCAGGGCCTCGTTTACCCGGGCTTCCATCTCGCCGTGGCGGGCTGGATCCCCGGCCAGATCGAGAATTGAGCTACTGCCGATGTTGCTGGTGAGGATCAGCACCGTGTTGGTGAAATCCACCGTGCGGCCCTGACCATCGGTGACGCGGCCGTCATCGAGGATCTGCAGCATCACGTTGAACACATCGGGGTGGGCCTTCTCCACCTCGTCAAACAGGATCACCGCGTAGGGCCGGCGCCGCACCGCTTCGGTGAGCTGGCCGCCTTCCTCGTAGCCCACGTAGCCCGGAGGCGCGCCGATCAGGCGGCTCACGGCGTGCTTCTCCATGTATTCGCTCATGTCGATGCGCACCATCGCCTCCTCGGAATCGAACAGCTGGGAAGCCAGGGCCTTGGAGAGCTCGGTTTTGCCCACGCCGGTGGGGCCGAGGAACAGGAAGGACGCAATTGGCCGGTTTGGATCGCTCAGGCCCGCCCGGGAGCGCTGGATCGCATCGGCCACGGCCGTTACGGCCTGGGCCTGACCGATCACGCGGGTGTGCAGCTCATCTTCGAGCTGAAGGAGTTTCTCCATCTCGCTCTGCACCAGCTTGGCCACTGGGATGCCGGTCCACTTGGCGATCACCTCGGCGATGTCGTCTTCGGTGACCTCCTCGCGCAGCAGACTCTTCTCTCCGGCTGCCCCGCCGGCATTGAGCTCCTCCTCCTTGGCGGCGAGCTTCTTGTGGAGGCCGGCCAGGGTGCCGTATTCAAGTTCGGCGGCCTTGTTGAGGTCGTAGTTGCGCTTGGCCTGCTCCACCTGCAGCTGCACCTGCTCGATCTCCTCCTTGATGGCGCCGAGTTCATCGATCGAACCCTTCTCTTTTTGCCACTGGGCATTGAGGGCGCTCTGCTGCTCGCTCAGGTCGGCGAGCTCTTTTTCGAGTCGCTCGAGCCGATCGCGGCTGGCGGCATCGGATTCGCGCCCCAAAGAGAGCTTTTCCATCTCCAGCTGGAGAATGCGGCGATCGAGTTCGTCGATTTCCTCCGGTTTGGAGGTGATCTCCATCTTCAGGCGGGCGGCCGATTCATCCATCAGGTCGATGGCCTTATCCGGCAGGAAGCGATCGGCGATGTAGCGGCTGCTGAGCACGGCGGCGGCCACCAGGGCGTTGTCGGCGATGCGCACGCCGTGGTGCACCTCATAGCGCTCCTTGAGGCCCCGCAGAATCGAGATGGTGTCTTCCACCGTGGGTTGATCCACGAACACCTGCTGGAAGCGGCGCTCCAGGGCCGGATCCTTTTCGATGTGCTGGCGGTGCTCATCGAGGGTGGTGGCACCGATGCAGCGCAGTTCGCCTCTGGCCAGCATGGGTTTGAGCAGGTTGCTGGCATCCATGGCTCCGCCGGTGGCACCGGCCCCCACCACGGTGTGGATCTCGTCGATGAACAGCACTATCTGGCCTTCGGAGGCGGTGACCTCCTTGAGCACGGCCTTGAGCCGCTCCTCAAACTCGCCGCGATACTTGGCGCCGGCGATCAGGGCGCCCATGTCCAGCGACACGAGCTGGCGGTTTTGCAGGGCCTGGGGCACGTCGCCATTGACGATGCGCTGGGCCAGACCCTCCACGATCGCGGTTTTGCCCACGCCGGGCTCGCCGATAAGCACCGGGTTGTTCTTGGTGCGGCGGCTGAGAATCTGGATCGTGCGGCGGATCTCCTCGTCGCGGCCGATCACCGGGTCGAGCTTGCCTTCGCGGGCCGCCTGGGTCAGGTCGCGGCCGTATTTCTCCAGGGATTCGTAGGTTCCTTCGGGGTTCTGGTCGCTCACCTTCTGGCTGCCTCGGATGGCCTGTACTGCTTCCTTGAGTTTGTCGGAATTGGTGCCGGCCTGCGACAGCAGCTGCTTGCCGCAGCGGTCATCGATGGCCAGGGCCAGCAGCAGGTGCTCGATGGCGATGTAGCTGTCGCCGTAGGCCCCCTTGAGGCTGTCTGCCTGATCGAGCACGGTATTGAGCCCCTTGCCGAGATAGACGTTCTCGGCTGCGGCGCTGAGGCTCGGTTGGCCTGCGATCCAGGCCTCCAGCTTCTGGCTCAGGCTGCCCACATCCACCCCGGCCTTCTCCAGGATGCGGCCGGCCAAACCCTGCTGGGCCAGCAGGGCCGCTAGCAGGTGCTCGCTCTCCATCTGCTGCTGGCGCTTCTGCTGGGCCAGTTGCTGGGCAGCGACCACGGCGCCCCAGGCCTTTTCGGTGAACAGTTCGGCGGTGGGATGCATGGGAACCTCTGGAATGGAGCCGTGCTTCAAAGCTATGGGCAGAGCCAGAAGCTGGCACCCCGGGAGGCCGAATCAGCTGGGCGTGAGAACCGGCCTATGGAGGCGGTCTATGGCAGTGGCCTATGGAGGCGGCAGCTGAATCACCCCGGCATCGGGATTGCAGAGCCGGAGCGGACAGCCATCGGCCCCATAGACCGCATCGGCGGGGGAGAGGCAGCCCATGGCGTTCTTGGCCTTCACCTGATCGGGCTGGATCCGCCTGGGTTGGAGCAAGCGCTGGCCTGGCGGAACCACCAGGGGGCAGGAGTCCCCGATGGGGGATTGGGCCAGGGCTGGGGCGGCGCTGGCGAGCAGGGCGGCCAGACCAATCAGGGCAGCCAGCATGCTTTACAGAGGGTTGGGACTCAGGCCACTCTGGCCTAGCACCGGGATTGCTGGCGTTGGCTGACGTGATGGATCCGTTAATTGAGCGGCTTGCTGCCGAATCCTGCGAGTTTGACTCCACCGCCCGAGACCCTGAACGCAATTGCTGGATGGTTGTCCATCGCCATGTGCATGGGGTGCTCCCCAGCGAGTACGACATCCGCGAGGTTCCTGAAGATCTCTACTTAGCCGTTCTGGCTGCCAGGCGCGGCCGGGAGTGATTTAGGCGCTCCAGGCCAGGCACCAGCCCCATTAAAAAAGCCCCGGCTGCTGCCGGGGCTTCGCTGAAGCGGTGAAGCTGATCGGGTTAGCTGATCAGGCCCAGCCCTTGGCGGACATCTCTTCGACGTAGGCGGCCACGTCGGCGATGTCGCCTTCGCTGAGCTTGCCACCGAAGGCAGGCATGGCGTTTTTGCCGTTGGTCACCTGGTAGGCAATGGCGGATTCATGGTCGCTGGCGTAGTTGGCCAGGTAGGCCTCGAGGGCATCCTGCTTGAGGGTGCGCTCGGCATTCACCACGTTGCCGCCACCCATGTGACAAGCCGCGCAGTTGGCGGAGAAGATCTGGCCGCCGTGGGCCGCATCGGCGGCGAAGCTCGGGGAGGCACCCAGCACGAGCGCCAGGCAGAGGGCAATCAAAGAGAGGAGTCGGCGCATGGGAGGGCGCTTAAAGCATGGGCTACTTGTCGAAATTAAGTGGTGATGGGGCCTGTTGTGACCCCAGGCAATCAGGTTCGCAACATTTGCAACCCAGGGCCGGCTCAGGAGCCTGGCCGCCCCCGGTGGGGAAGCCGGGCCTGCTCAAATACCGCCGCCAGGCTGGCGGCATGGCTCACCAGGCCGAAGCGCTCTGGCGGACTCACCGGCTCGTGTACGAAATGGCGCTGGCGAATCGAGAAGCGATCCCAGGCGTTGACCTCGATGCGCAGCAGCTTGATCAGGGTCTCGATCAGCGCCCCCTGGAGATTGAGGCCCAGGGGCGGCCGCCAGCTGCGGCGCCAGCGGCACAGCTGGCTGACCGTGGCATCGACGCTGATGGCGGGCTGGCCCAGCACCAGGCGCCGCAACGCACCCTGACCCGCCTCCTGGTTGCTCTGATGGGGTCTGGTGGCCAGATGGCAGCACACCTGGGCGATGTCGGCGGCGTGGATGAAGTGGAAGCTGGCATCGGCCCGCAGCCATTTCGCCAGCCACAGCCAGCGACAGGCCTCGCTCAGCCCCGCCGTGAGGTAGCTGGTGGGGAAGGGCCCCTTTCCATCCACCGCACCGCCGAACACCAGGGTGGGAAAGACCGCCACGATCCGCGCGGCCAGGGGGTGCTGCTCCAGCTGCTGCAGGCAAAGGGCCTTGGTTTGGATGTATTCGGTGCCCTCGCTGAGGGCCTCGGGCAGCAGCTCCAGCTGCCGGTTGAGCAGGGAAGCGGTGGAGAAATAGATCACCTGCTCAAGCCACTCCGGGCTGGTGAAGGCCAGCAGCTGCTTCACGGCCACCACGTTCACCGCCATGGCCCGCTCCGGGTCGCCCCAGGCAGTGGCCGTGTGAATCACCCGGGTGGCGGTGGCGATCGCCCCGGCGTGGGGGGTGAGCTCCCGCAGGTCTGCCACCAGCAGGGTGATGCGGGGATCGTTGGCCGGAACGGCGGTGAGCTTGGCCGGATCGCGTAGCAGCAGCAGCAGCTCGGCGTCGGTGTCACGGTAGAGCTGGGCGGCGATGTGCTGGCCGACGCAGCCCGATGCCCCGGTAATCAGGATCCGGGATGGGGCGGCCTTCAAGCCAGGGCTCCGAGGCGCTCCATCACCGATTTACCTGCCTCAAAAAAGGCGCGGCCATTCTCTTCCGGGGTACCCGGCAGGATGCCGTGGCCGAGGTTGAGGATGTGCCTGCGGCCGCGGGCCTTGCGCACGGTGTCGTCGATGCGATCGCGGATGGCCTCTGGGGTGCCAAACAGCAAGCCGGGGTCCACGTTGCCCTGCACTCCCAGGTGCTCGGGCAGGCGGGCCAGGCCCTCAGCCATGTCCACGGTCCAGTCCAGCGAAATAATGTCGACGCCCGTGCGGGCCATGCGCTCAAGCACGCCGGCGCTGCCGGAGATGTAGAGGATGAAGGGGGTATCGGGATGGGTCTGCTTGACCAGATCCACCACCTTCTTCTGGTAGGGCGCCGCGAAGGTGTCGTAATCCATGGGGCTGAGCTGGCCGGCCCAGGAATCGAACATCTGCACCACCTGGGCACCCGAATCGATCTGGAAGCGCAGGTAGGCGGCGATCGATTCGGCGAAGTGATCCAGCAGCTTGTGCAGCAGCTCCGGCTCCTGGAAGGCCATGGCCTTGATCACTGCATAGTTCTTGCTGCTCTTGCCCTCCACCACGTAGGCGGCCAGGGTCCAGGGGGCACCCACAAAACCCAGCACGGCGGCCTCGTTGCCCACGGCCTGGCGCAGGCGCGTCAGCACATCGCCGACAAAAGACATGCTCTCGGCCGGCTGCAGCGGCCGCAGGGCCTCCACCTGGGCCAGGCTGCGGATGGGCTCCTGGATCAGGGGGCCCTGGCTCTCGACGATGTCGAAGTTGATCCCCATGCCAGGCAGCGGCGTCAGGATGTCGGAGAAGAGGATCACGCCGTCGGGTTTGAAGGCGTGGAAGGGCTGCATCGAGATCTCAAAGGAGAGATCGGGGTTCTCCGAGCGCTCGCGGAAGCCGGGGTGGCGGTCGCGCAGGTCGCGGTAGACCTTCATGTAACGGCCGGCCTGGCGCATCATCCACACGGGCGGCCGCTCCACCTTCTCACCTCGGGCGGCGCGCAGCAGCAGGGGGGCGGTTTCTGTCATGGCTGAAAGCGGCACGGAGCGCGAACCTACCCGAGCGAGTTGACGCTGCGTTTTTCGTCGCGGCGGAACACCAACACGCTCAGGGGCGGCAGGCAGAGATCCAACGACTGTTCGTAGCCGTGGATGCCCCACTCGTCGGTGAACTTGCCGCCCAGGTTGCCCAAGTTGCTGCCGCCGTAGCGCTCGGCGTCGGTGTTGAAGGCCTCCTCGTAGAAGCCCTCGAGCGGCACGCCCACCCGGTAGTGGGAATGGCTCTGGGGGGTGAAGTTGGCCACCACCACCAGCCAGGAGCCGGTGGCGCTTTCGCGCCGCATAAAGCTGATGATCGAGTGGCGATTGTCATTGCAATCGATCCACTGGAAGCCGAATTCGCTGAAGTCATCGCCCCAGAGGGCCCGCTCCGACTTGTAGAAGACGTTCAGGTCATCCACCAGGTGCTGCAGGCCCTGGTGGGCTTCGTGTTGCAGCAGGTCCCACTGCAGATCCCCCCACACATTCCATTCGGAGCGCTGGCCGAATTCCATGCCCATGAAGATGGTCTTCTTGCCTGGGTGGGTCCACATGTAGGCCAGCAGAGCCCGCACATTGGCAAACTTCTGCCAGTCGTCACCGGGCATCTTGTGTAGCAGGTGGCTCTTGCCGTGCACCACTTCGTCGTGGCTGAGGGCCAACATGAAGTTTTCGGTGAAGGCATACCAGATCGAGAAGGTGACGTTGTTCTGGTGGAACTGGCGAAACCAGGGATCCAGCTCGAAGTAATCGAGCATGTCGTGCATCCAGCCCATGTTCCACTTGAGGTTGAAACCCAGGCCGCCGATGTTGGTGGGCTGGGTCACCATCGGCCAGGTGGTGGATTCCTCGGCGATCGACAGGGCGCCTGGGAAGTGCTCAAACAGCACGTGGTTGGCCTGTTGGAGGAAACGCACTGCTTCGGTGTTTTCACGGCCGCCGTGTTCGTTGGGCAGCCACTCACCATCGGGGCGCAGGTAGTCGCGGTAGAGCATCGATGCCACCGCATCGACGCGGATGCCATCGATGTGGAATTGCTCGAACCAGAACACCAGGTTGGCCACCAGGAAGTTGCGAACTTCGTTGCGGCTGTAGTTGAAGATCAGGGTGCCCCATTCCTTGTGCTCGCCGATGCGTGGATCGGCGTGCTCGTAGAGGTGGGCCCCATCGAAGAAGGCCAGACCGTGGGCGTCCTTGGGGAAGTGGCCGGGCACCCAGTCGAGGATTACGCCGATGCCCTCGCTGTGGCAGCGGTCTACGAAGGCGCGGAATTCATCCGGGCTGCCGAAGCGGCTGGTGGGGGCATACCAGCCCGTCACCTGGTAGCCCCAGGAGCCATCGAAGGGATGCTCGGAGATCGGCATCAGCTCGAGGTGGGTGAAGCCGCGGGCTTTCACATAGGGGATCACCCGATCGGCGAGCTCCGGGTAGGTGAGCAGGCGGGCGCCGGGTTTGAGGTCGGCGGCGGGTACGGGTGGCCGGGGGGTGCCGTCGGCTTCGATGTAGGGCTGGTCGGCAGCGCCGTGCATCCAGCTGCCCAGGTGCATCTCGTAGACGGAAATCGGCTGATCGAGGGGATTGCGGCTGTCGCGCTCCGCCATCCAGGCGGCATCGGCCCAGCTGTGGCATGAGGGCGCTTCGACGATCGACCCGTTGTTGGGCCGCACTTCATGGCGGCAGCCGTAGGGATCGGCCTTCTGGTAGCAGTGGCCGTTCTGGGCCCGCACTTCATATTTGTAGATCTCGCCTGGCTCCAGCCCCGGGATGAACAGTTCCCAGGTGCCCCCCAGTCGCGATTGCATCGGGTGGTGGCGCCCATCCCAGCTGTTGAAGTTGCCGAGCACCGCCACGCTGCGGGCGTTGGGTGCCCATAGGCAGAACTGCACGCCGCTGACGCCGTTCTGCTCCACCACATGGGCGCCCATTTTGCGCCAAATGTGATGGTGATTCCCCTCGGCGAACAGCAGCCGATCCAGTTCACCCATCCACTCACCACGGAAGGCCCAGGGATCGTGCTGAACATGTTCAACCCCGCCCCGCACCACCCGCACCTGGTAGCCCATGCCCGGATCGCTGCCCAGTTCGACCTCATGGATCCAGGGATGGTTGGGGGTCTGCATCGCCAGGGCCTGGCCGTCGAGCAGCAGCTCCACCATCTCGGCCTCAGGCATCCAGATCCGCACCACCCAGGCTTCGCTCTCGAGGAGCTGGGGACCCAGCACGGCGAATGGATAGTCGTGGCGGCATTCCGCCAGCCGCTCGGCGTCCTGCACCATCCAATCAAGGCTGAGCACGGACATGAACCAGCAGCGAGCGATCAGCGAGCTTAGGCCGCAGCGGGTTCAGGGAACGGGCTTTGGGCTGACCGGGTCACTGGGGAAATCGACGCCAATGATCTGATTGTTGTTGTCGAGAATCACAAACAGCGAATCGCTCAGTCGGTTGAATTCGGTGTTGACCAGAACCAGGTGCTGGTCAGAGGTGCTGCCCGCTTCCACAACCTTGTTGATGCGCACAAAATCTCCGGTTTGGCGCTGCAGCTGCTGCCAGCGAGCCTGCAGGCTGGCGACGTCGATCTCCCGCTGCATTTCCAGGCTCAGAAAGCTGCGGGCGGAGATGAAGTGGCCACTGCTGAGGGCCGCGACAAATTTCCTGGCCACCAGGCTGGGGGCCTGATCGGTCAAATCGATGTGATAGCCGCTGATCTGACCGGCGCCATTGAGCACCAGGAACACCTCCTGCTTGCCGGCGCTCGTGTTGAGACTGACCTCCACGGTGGTGGTGCGCAGGCCGCGCTGGACGCTGAGCAGCTTCCAGCTCAGCAGTTGGGGCTGGGTTCGCATGGTGGCTGCCACCATCGATGGGCTGCTGGCTGCCTTGAGTTCAGGGGAGAACTGGCTGTAGCGCAGGTTGGCATCCCGGCTCTGCACCGCCTTCAGGACCCGGTTCG
Source organism: Cyanobium sp. BA20m-p-22 (assembly GCF_024346275.1). Taxonomy (NCBI): domain Bacteria; kingdom Bacillati; phylum Cyanobacteriota; class Cyanophyceae; order Synechococcales; family Prochlorococcaceae; genus Cyanobium; species Cyanobium sp. BA20m-p-22. Next base: position 2,020 of record NZ_JAGQCQ010000099.1, on the reverse strand, counting down.
CAGCCGCCCGCGCCTCCTCCACACTGAGACCCGGCAGCTTGCTTTCAGCGGCCTGCTCCTGGGCCGCCAGCCCGGTTGCCGGAAGGCCAGGCCCAGCTCCCATGCAGATGGCGGTGGCCAGGGCCAGGAGAGCGAGGCTGGCTGAGCGGCGAGGGGAGCGCAGGTGGCGCATCAGGATCGGGGAGACAGTGGAAGAGGCTCAGTTTGCCCCAGGCTCTCCATTTGGCCCAAAGTCTTCTTCAGCACCAAGATCTAGATCCAGCAGCGGCATCAGTTCCAGGCTCGACCCCTGGAGATCGAACCTGAGGCTGATCACCCGGTGGCCGGGGCCGCTGGGCCCAGGGGGATCGTCGCCATTGCCAGGGTTGACGCCAATCTGGGGCCAGGCCGCCCCCGCCAGGGAGAGCCGCAGCCGCTGGCCGGCGGCCAAGCTGGCCAGCAGGGGCTGCAGTTGCACCAGCAGCACCGAGCTCTGGCCGGGCTGCTGGTGGCAGCGGGCCATGCCGGTGCTGAGCTGGAGGACGCTGGCGTCCGTGCTGTCGAGCACCGATAGGGCTGCGCAGAGGTCGAAGCTCGGCTGGTCGGCCTCCACGGCAATGCTCAGCCGCGGCCGGCCCTCAAGCCGCAGCGGCCGGGGCAGGGGCGCGCTGGTGAAGCAGGCCACATCCCCACGTTGGTCGATGTCGCCCCGCTGGCAGGGTCCCGGGTCGAGCCCCAGGTGTCCCCCCCTGCCCGGAACTGGTCGCCAGGGATCGTGCACCAGGGTCACCTCCCCCCAGCTGGCCTGGGGGGAAAGCAGCTGGCCCTCCTGGGAATCGATGGCGGCGAGTCCGCCGCTCGCCAAGCCCCAGACCGGCTGGCTGGATCGTGCTGCCGGCGCCTGCCAGCTATGGCTGCTGGCGTCTTCCAGCAGGGCTGGGGCGAGCAGCTCAGGGGGGAGGGGCTGGCGGCGCAGATGGTGCTGGAAGAAGGCCAGCTGCAGCCGATCGATGCCCCCCTGCCAATTGGTATGACTCCAGGCGCCGATCCGCAGGGTGGGTAGGCCGCCGGCGAGGCGGGATTGGGCCCAGAGGTCCAGGATGCCGCCCAGGTGGGGGTCCCACCAGCCTCCGATCAGCAGCATCGGCTGGCGCAGCAGGGTCGGGGGCGGCCGATGGCAGGGCCAGTTGCCGTTTGCAGGCTCCAGCAGCCAGCGCCTGGCCATGCCCTCGGGATCATGGCGCTCCAGCAGTTCCAGCCCCTCTTCCAGAAAGCTGCCCGTTTCCAGGCTGCGCCTGATCGCGCGCCAACCGCTGCCATCGCCCCGCCTCTGGCAGCGCTGGGCCGCCAGTTGCAGCCCCCAGCCCAGGCCCAGGGCCCACCAGTGGGCGCCCCCTGTCACGGCCCAGTCGGAGCACTCGTTCAGGCCGGTCATGGCCGGTGCCAGGCAATCGGGGATTGCCGTGGGGTCGTCGCTGAGCAGCTGGGTCAGGCCCTGGTAGGAAAAGCCGTAACAGCCCACCTGGCCGTTGCTGCCCTCAAGCTGGCGGGCCCAGCGGATGCTGTCGGCCCCATCGGCGGCTTCCTGGGCAAATCCCCCGAACTCGCCGCCGGAGTCCCCCTTACCCCGCACGTCCTGCACCACCACCAAGAAGCCGTGGGAGGCATACCAGCTCGGGTGGGCGTAGGTGATGGTGGAGGCGATTGCCCGCCCGTAGGGCTGGCGCATCAGCAGCACGGGCCAGGGGCCTGGTGCCTGAGGGCTCCAGATGCGACTGGCCAGGCTGATGCCATCGCGACAGGTCATCCCTTGGTCCTGCCAGCGCACTTGGTCTTGCCCGCGCACCCCGTAGCGGCCAGGGGGCGGGGCCTTCACTCAGCGCACATCGGGGCAGTGGAGCCCGATTACATAAGTGGTGAGCACCTCAGCGTCCATGGGGCTGAGGTTTTCCTGTCGGGCAATCTGGGCGACGGCCTGCTGGGAGGTGGCTGAGAGCCCCTGGGCGTTGAGGTTGCGCAGCTGGGCGCAGATGGCCTTGGC
>NZ_JAGQCQ010000098.1:0-11006 GCF_024346275.1 Cyanobium sp. BA20m-p-22 | reverse complement strand
AGTCCTTCAATTGACAGGGCCGATAGACCCGTGAGCCACTGTCGTGCCAGAACTCAAAGCGCTCTTGGGGAGGCAGGGCAGACAGGTCAAACTCTATTTGGTTAGCCATTGCAAGTCATAACTTACATCGTTCAGCGGTGGCCAATGTTACACATTTGACAGGGCTAAATACTTGACTCGCCCATGCTTGAGCCATTTCTAATGCCAATAATACAGAAGCCCCAACGGGTAAGCGTATTCACCATAACAATTGTCGCCGATTGTTCCAAGCCTGCAAAATCGGCACCAATTGCCCCGTAGTGGCGCACGCACATATGCATGCCAAGCCGGGGTTCAAGCACCGCCTCTTTGCCCAAAGCGCTCGCTTTCTCCAGCTCAACCCCCAGGTGCTGCATCTGGGGGTGGTCGTGGTGTGGATCAGCCTTGCTGCTCAATGCCGATTCTTCCTCGCAGACACCTCCCGCAACCGGCTCAACTAGGTGCAGCAATCCGTGGAACCATTGCTGGTTTCGCAAGCTACTTGCTTTTCTAGGGCTCAGTTGTATTGCGTGGTGATTGGCGTTGGGGGAGGGAGAGCACTGCATTCCTAATTCAGTGGCTGCGCCGGGTTCAGCATCACCAGCAGCCATCAGCCACGAAAAAACGCCGAGCGCTGCACCTTGCCGCCTCCTGCCCAGGGCCACCAGGGCGCGGCAAAGGCCTCGTCATGAGCCCATAGCTGCAGATCCCTGGCAGTCACGGTAAAACCTGCTGTTTGGGCCAGTTGCACCAACTGCGCCAGGTCTTTCGCCGCGCCGCACTGGGCCTGGAGAGCCGGGTCAGCCGCCACCGCTTGCAGGAACTGCCGCAGGGCAGGGCTTTTCATGGCTTACCTCCTGGTTGCTGGTTGCTCTAATTACATCATGACTGCATTTCCCAGGTTTCGCTCTATCCCATCACTCATATGCAAAAGATGCATGACCTGGGTGGCTGGTGGGGGAGATCCTTGGCCGCTTCGCGACCAAGCCCCTCGAGTCCGAGCCCGGCACGATCCGCGGCGACCTGGCCGTGAACATCGGCCGAACTGAGCGACTGGACTCCGGCCGATCAGGTTTGGCCCTTGGAGGGGTGATTAATTTGCCGGGGCAATTGGTTCTGCCTTGCCCTGCACAATTCTTAGTAGAAACACTATGCCAGCACCAAGCCATACTGTGACTTGGAATATCTGGTAACCTTCAAACCCGTGGGCCAAAGACAGGGGAGCTGAGAGGCTCAATGTCATCAATACTGCAAGAATGAGGTTTCCTGCTCTAAGCTGCTTGATGCTGGTCAGCCAGCAACATAGTAAGGCTGGATACAGCATTATGTTGTCGTAAATCCAGTGATAGAAAAATGTTGCTCCAGCGATGGCGCTCATGCCCGCAAGTTCCCAGGAAATCTCTAGGCGCATGCAGTGTTTCCAGAGCCCCAGGATGGCTTTTGAATGGTGAATTGCGACATAAATACAGGAAGCAGCTATGCCAGTAATACCGATTAGCTCTATTTTAAACAGCTGTGGAGCGCTTTGATTTGGTGATGTGAGCACTCCGATCAGGTTTGGTGATGCGGTTGCAAAATATTGCAATGTTTCCAGCCAGCTCACAAGAAATTCGATTGGAGGCGTGCCGGTATGCCACAAGGCGCCAATGCTGAGCGCCAATAAAATGCAAGTTCCAAATAAGAGCCCTTTGCGATACTGGGGCTGGAGCATTGGCAACGCGAACGTTATTGCGATCTGTGGCTTGATCATTGCCAGTGCCCAGCAAAAGCCTGCGGGCAATGGCTTTTGACGTTGCAACAAAAGCCATTGCAGAGTAATGAGCCCAACGCATGCGGCCGAAAATTGACCAGCTGTCAAGCATAAATTCAGTCCACGGATGGTAAGGGGCAAAAAGGCGCCAAACCAACTCGCGGCTTTTCCAAAGTGCTGGAAGCACTGCTTGCCAGTAGCAGAGATGATCGCAACTCCTGCAAGGTTTGTAATCAAGATAATGATCTTCGCTTGCATAAGCCCTCCCCAGGCAAACAGTCCTCCAAACATGGGCAGCGCCCAGGGCAGGTAAACTGTGGTACGAAAATAGGGGAGGGATTTTTCTTGATCGGTTGCGAGTGATCCAAGCGGATAGATCTGATCTCTAAAGAGCAGCCACTCGTCGTAGCGTTGCTTCAGGTCCCATGCCAAATCCTCTTTCGCCAGGAGATCGTAGCTGCCCTTCGCAAGGGAATAAAAATTATAAACACCCATCAATATGATGATGGTCCAAAGTAGTAGCCTGGCCCAGGTGGGCCTGTTCTTTAGCCATGCTGGACTGTGGAGGGGGGTGCTGAGCCAATGTCCAATCAGAACTGCCGCAAAGCTGAGGCTGGAGTAGATCAGATAGAGCACTAGCAACAGGGCTCCTGGAGCGGCAAGCCTGATTCCGCCCTGACGCAGCAGCAGCCCCAGAAACGATCTGTTGAGTAGCAGCACTACCATCAACGCCCCGATGGCGATAAGCGCCGGCCAGGGGTTAAGCATCTCGAGGGTGGCGGCGGCAAGGGCGAGGGGTAAAACTAGACTCAGTCCCGCACTGATCCTGGCCGAGATGGAGAGATTCAGGGTTGGGGGAATATGGAGCCTGCTCAGCAACAGCAGGCTCCAGGGGATGGCCCGTTGCTGAATATCCGTGCGCACCATCAGGCTGAGGGTCCAGCGCTTGTGATGGGTGCCCTGGATACTGGGATCGAGCAGGATCTTGCCGCCGTCTTCGTGCAGGCGCAGGCCAAACTCGATGTCTTCGATGCAGGGTTGGCGGTAGGCCTTGGCATCAAAGCCCCCAAGGCCCAGGAAGCGTTCGCGGCGCACGGCCCCGCAGCCGGCCCAGAAGGTGCAGGCAGGCCCAGGCTGGCTGGTGTGGGTGTGGTGGTGGAGGAGGTTGCGGAAGCGGCTCACCACGCCGGAAGCCGCCGGTCGATCGTCGTAACTGCCGAAAAGAGCCTGCAGGCTTGGATCTGAGCCGAAGTGCCGCCGCACCCGCTCCACGGCGTCTGGATGGAGCTCCACATCCGCATCCACAAACAGCAGAATTTCGCCGCGGGCCTCCGTGGCGGCGAGGTTGCGAGCGGCGGCCGGACCACTGCGCTGGCCGGTGTGGAGCACCGTGGCAGCGGTGGCCTCGAGCCAGGGGGGCAGCTCAGAGGGGGGGCCATCAAACACCACCAGCAGTTCATCGCGTGGCGCCAGGCCCGCGAGGGCTGCCTGCAGACAACAGGCAAAGGGTTTGCCCCAGGTGATGGTGGGCATCACCAGGCTGATGGCAGGGTCGGTTGCTGGTGGATCCTGCAGGGCGGTCATGGCGGCCGGTTGGTCGAGCTGGTGGTTCAGGTTGTGTTCAGGTTGTGTTCAGGTTGGGGAGGTGGCCTTGCCCTGCTGGCGATTCCAGAGAGCGGCATAGGCCCCGCCTGCCGTTAGCAGGTCATGGTGGGTGCCCCGCTCCACCACCCGGCCTGAATCGATCACCAGAATCAACTGGGCATCGCGAATCGAGCTGAGTCGATGGGCTACCGCAAGAACCGTGCGCCCGCTGCCGAAGGCCTGAATTGCCTGATGCACCCGGGCTTCGAGATGGCTGTCGAGGGCACTGGTTGCCTCATCGAGGATCAGGATTTCGGGTTGGCGCAGTATTGCCCGGGCCAGGGAAAGGCGCTGACGCTGGCCGCCGCTGAGGCGGTGGCCGTGTTCACCGATCACGGTGGCGTAGCCAGAGGGCAATTGGTTGATGAATTCAGCGGCACAGGCAGCTTTTGCTGCTCTGTGGATGTCCGCTTGCGTTGCATTGGATCCGATGCCGAAGGCGATGTTGGCCGCAACCGTGTCATGGATAAGCAGCACGTCTTGACTCACTACACCCAGCTGGCGCTGCCAGCTTTCAATATTTAGAGTCTGAAGATCAACTCCATCAACCAGGATCGCCCCATCGGTTGGAGCCATCAGACCCACCAGCAAATCGATGATGCTGGATTTACCAGCCCCCGATGCCCCTACCAGCGCTACCGAGGCATATTTCCCCACATTAAAGCTCACATTGGCAAGGGCTGGCTGCTCCTGCCCGGGATAATGTAGGCCTACATTTCTGAATTCGATTTGATTATTGAGGCCTGGGAAAAACCTGCCGCCTGATCGGCGAAAAACCTTATTGCCGGGTTCAAGCAGCTCATCGAGAGCGGCGATGGTGGCACCATTCTCGATTAATTTAGTGCTTCTCTGCCCTAGTCTTATCATCCTTACGTTAAGCCGTTGCAGCGCTAGCACAAAGGTCGCCAAGCTAGGGATCATCAGCTCTGACCGCCCACCGGTGAGCTGCCAGCTGAGCAGCCCGAGCAGCACCGCAGCCAGCATCGGCAAAACTTCAGAAATTGGTTCAAAGAGGCTGCGGTGGAGGCTGAGTCGCTTGAGACTGCGCTCGAGGCCAGCCATGCTTCGTTCGATGGCTAACTCCGCATGGCCAATCGCAGCATTGCTATGCAGCAGGCGTAAGATCTGGATATCTGCCGTAATGGCAGAGGCGGTTTCCTGGCGTCGCTGTTCAGCTTCCTTTGAAGCTGAGCTGATCTTTGGACGCAGCCATGCCTGGGTAGAGGCCATCGAAAAACCGAGCAGGCCGACCAGGAGTATCAGCCACGGCGAGATTAATGTTAGGATTATAAGATAAATTAGCGTTAAGAGCCCGTTGCTAATCAGGGAACTTTTCTCCTCGATTTCGATATTTATAGCCGTTGGCGCCAGGCCGGCTAGGTGGGCCAGATTGCCTGTCTTAAAGCCACTTGCGCAGGCAAAACTCAGGCTGAGTATGTATTGATGAATCACGGGTATTATTTCTGCCTGGCAGCTTGCTGAGATCCAGCCCGAGATGGTGGTGCTCATGTAGCGACAAAAGCTCGATATCATCTGTAGGCCCAGCAGCAGCAATAAAAGAGTTATGAATATTGTCTCCCGACTATGCCCTGTGGTTGGCAGCAGAAGGCTGGGCTGGGCGCCTGAGATCAGCCTGCCAAGGCTGAAAATAACTACCAATACACAGGCTTCTGCTAAGCCCAGGAGCAGGGTAAATAATATGCTTGAAGCTAATAGCTTTTTTTGAGCCCTAACGGTTTGTCTAATAATCCGCGTTGTTGGTGCCGCATCCTCCCCCAAGGGCATCAAGAAGCCAGGCAGCAGTTGAATAAAGAGCTTCTGCCAGGATTGCAGCCAGGGCCAGGATGCCTTGCGCAGGGGCGATTGGCTCATCCAGCTGGCTGGCTGGCGTTTGGCGGGGCTTGATCAACCTTTGCCTCTTCAATGTATTCCGCATCCTGGTTGACAAGCCAGGGGTCGTATTTGTTTGCGGGATTGATAATGTTTTGGGCGACTAGCAATGCTGTCATCATTGAGTGGTCTTGATTGTTATATTTGTGCATGCCGTTGCGCCCTACTTGATGGAGCCTAGGGCAGCTAGTTGCAAGAGCGTTCTTGATTGTCGCCCGATGCGCCTGGTAACTATCATCGTATACGGGGTATGCCCTGGCCTGTCTGACGACGTGGCCATCAATAACGTCTCCCGGTGCAGCAAGACCAAGTGCGGTCAGTTCCTCTGTGGCCAACTCAATTAACTGCCCATCGGTTTGACTCCATATCGCATCGCCAACATCACAAAAGTACTCCATGCCGTAGCAGATGTTGCCAGAGCCATCGAGAAGCTCCGGCGACCAGTTCTTGAAGTTTTGAATACGCCCCACCCTGTATTCAGGATCATGAATATAAAGCCACTGGTCTTCAAAGGATACACTTTCTTTGAGAATCAAGGCTACAAGTATAAAATCTCGATACTTGAGGCTGGCTGCTGCAGCAAGGGCTTCGGCTGGCAGTGGGGGGCTGATGGCTGGCAGAATGTCCCTGATGGGTGCTGAGCTGATCACATGGTCATAGGGCCCGAAGGTTAGGGAGTCGTCATTGGCATTTACTTGCCACAGGCCTGTACTTTCGTGGCGATGAAGTGATGATGCCCTGACGCCGTGGTGTACCGCTCCACCAAGGGATTTAACCTTATCTTTGGCAGCTTCCCACATCATTCCTGGCCCAAGCCGTGGATAGCGAAAGGATGTGATTAATGTTTTAATTTGTGCCGATCCTTTTTGCTTTTTTTTTATCCCAAAATGCGCAAGAACACTTGTAGTGGCGGCGGTTTTTAGGGATAGGCCCTTGATCCGCTGATTGGCCCAGTCTGCGGAAATCTCTGTGCAAGGTATGCCCCATACCTTTTCTGTATAGGTTTTAAAGAAGCTCAAGTAAAGGCGCCAGCCAAAATGGAAGACGACCCACTCTTCAAAGTTCTCCGGACACGGCAACAAGCCTGCTTTGGAAAGAGCTTTTGTCTTTGCGTATGAACCCATACAGCGTGTGGATTGCCAAATCCCCAGATTTGTCAAAACCTCTCTAACTTCGAGCGGGTATTTATAGAATTTTTTTCTATATAAAAGCCGCGAGCTGCGCGGTCTAGTGATAATGTCGTTTGGCAGTATTTCAGTCCAGATATCTTCGATTTGCTTAGTTTTTGAGAAGAATCGATGGCCCCCAATGTCAAATCTGAACCCCTTATACTCTTCTGTTCGCGAAATTCCGCCCACATAGGTTGGATTTGCCTCGAGCACCTCAACGTGTATTCCCGCCTTGCTGAGGATGTAGGCAGCGGTTAGGCCGGCCGGGCCAGCTCCGATGATGCCGATTCGTAGGCTTGAGGTTTCGGCATCATCGCAGCTGGCAACGGTAGAAGTTGATTTCATTTGAGGGGCTTCTCACCTGCCCTGGATCTGCGAACTGAATCCACGTAAGATCATAATTGAAAATCCTAACCAAAGACGATGAGCATGCAAGTGCTGCTCTGCGATTTTTTTCGACCATTGATCCAGCCAGCCAACCTGCTCAGGCCAGTGAGAGGCGGTTGGAAAGCGTCATTTTGGCTCCGAGAGAAGTGGAGCTTTTCCCGGACCAGCCAGCTTGAGCCTTGGCAGCCTTGCACTGGCCCTGCAGGAGGGGATCCGCCGCCACAGCTCTCCAGTAAGGTAACGGGAGCAGGATTATTGATTGCTATTCACCATTCAGGGGAAGGCGCAAGCACGGCAACCAGTGCGGCTATAAGTTGACATTATTATAATTAGGAGGGAAAAATTTCAAAAGGGCTTTATGCATGATTTGCATAGGTTGTGCCCAGGCATGGCAATGACCAAATAACCCAGCTCCGATTTATATCTCTAGGGCTCATTTCTCCTCCGGCCCATAGCTCGACAGGAAGCCATATTCCCCGCAGCGCTGCAGGATTCTTTCCTGCTGGCCTGCCTCCCAGCACACCTCGCGGCGGCTGAGGTGGGGCGCCGGCCGCAGAATGGCCTGGCAGCGCGCCAGCCAAGCCGGATCGAGCTCCAGGCCCAGGAAGCCAGCCAGCCGGCCCAGCTCCCGCTCCGGCTCGGCCAGCAGATCCTCATGGCGCACATCCAGCAGGCGTGACTGGGGGCCGCCACCTTGATCCATCCAATCGGCAAGCTGGAAGAAATAGGCCTCGGCCCGTTGCAGGTCTGTGCCCCCGGGCGGCAGCACTCCGGCGGCGATGCTGTCGATCTTTTGGGCGATTGTGGCGATGTTGTCGAGCGGATGTCGCACCGCCCGTAGCCAGTGCAGCGGCGCCGGGCTGGTTAGCTCAAGTCGCTGCCGCAGCCACGGCCGGCGCGCCAGTTCCACCAAGGTGGCCTCCCCATGCTTATCGCCTACAACCAGCGGCTGCCGCACCTGCCCTTGCCCTGCCAGCCGGTAGCCGTAGCCCCCCGGCAACAACTCCTGGGTCGCTGCCCACTGCGCCGAGCGTTCCAGCAGCGGCAGCACCTCCACCAGCCGCCAGCCCCAGCGCAGAAACAGCAGTGCATCGAGTTCATGACCAATCGCCGCATCGGGATGGGCATCCAGCAGCGCGCCCAGCAGCGAGTGGCCACTGCGAGGTGGGCTCAAAAACAGGCACACCGCATGGGCCCTACGCCAGCGGCGCCGGCCCCGTCGTCCCAGCTCCCCCCGCAGCGGCCACCAGCGCAGCGCTCTGGTGCGTTGCCGCCACCAGAACCATCCCGCCGCCGCCGGAGTCAGCGTCGCCACATCTTTGATCTGGCCTCACAGAACGCTCCATGCAGCACACCCGCCGTGTTGGCCAGTTCCCATCCCAGCAGCAGCATTGCCAGCGGAAGCCGCTGCCGCCATGGCTGGCAGTTCAGGGAGCGGATCAGTTCACGCACCAGGCCCAGGTGACTGCCGATTGGATCGTGGTTTAAGTCGTGGTCTAAGCCGGGGTCTAAGTCGTTGGCGGGGTCGAAGTCGGTGGCGGTTCGGTACTGCTTGTGATGAATCCAGGCACCACGGCCATAGCCGTAGTACTGGCGCAGAAATCCCCGCAGGTCAGTGCGGTGGTCATGGGCCACCACCGCTAGGGGAGCCATGACAATCCGGCCTCCCCCGGCCCTCCAGCGGCGGCAGAAGTCTCGATCTTCCGCTCCGAAGCGTCCGAAACGCCCATCGTTGCCTTTGAGGGCCTCAAAGCCAGCGGCAGGAATGGCGAGGTTCAGCCCCGGCGCAAAGCTGGCGTTGTTGGGGTCTGGGTTGAAGTGCCGGTCTACCGCCTCATGGATCAGCTGCCCCGCCTGGGCGATCAGGCTGCGGGGCTGCCCGTTCTGCACTGCTCCGCCCACCAGCGCTCCGGGGTGGCGCCCAGCCACCTCCAGCAGGTTGGCCAGCCAATCTGGCTGGGCGATGCAGTCGTCGTCGAGGAAGGCCAGCAGGGTCGCCGTCGCTTGGGCGGCCGCGAAATTACGGTTGGCGGCCACACCCTGGTTGGCACGCAACAGATGACGCAGCACCAGGCGATCCCCATGGGCTTTCACCAAGGCACGGTTCAAAGCATCGTTGGGCGGGGTGGACACATCCACCAGCACCACTTCGAAATTCTGCTGCGTCTGGCGGGAGAGGGAATCCAGGCAACGGGCCAGTGCCGCCGGTCGGTTGAACGTCAGCAGCAACACCGACACCAGCGGGTCTGTCATCGCCCAGGCCGATACGCCGCCATCACCTGGCCGCGGGGATGGCCCCAGTCACCCAGCAGCTCACAGCTGAACCCATTTGTCTCGCCAAAACACCTGATTTCCGAGTCGGTATAGGCGAAGTAGCCATGGTCGTGGCCTTTGCCGCCCTGGCGCCGTTGCCGCTGCGTTGGGAAATAGGTGGCATAGAAAACCCCATTAGGTCGTAGCCAGGGGCGCAGCTGGCGGAAACACAGGCTGATCAGTTCGGGCGGCAGATGGGTAAACAGGGAATGGGCGATGGCGATGTCCGCCTCCACCCCAAACCGTTCAAAGCGGAAGCTGTCGTCGACCAGCAGGCGTGGCCGCTGCCGCGCCTCCAGCTCGTCGCCCAGTTCCTGCTCCACACCCACCCGCAGCAGCTCCGCTTCCTTCTCGATGCCCAAGTAGTGGCCTGGGGCCAGGTAGGGGATCGCCCGACAGCCCAGTCTCAGGCTGCCGCAGGCGATGTCGAGCAAGACAGTTTCCGGGCGCAGACCGTGATTCAGCAGAAAGCTCCATTGCAGGTCACCGATTTCGTCCCAGCGGCCACCCACGTAGGTGCGGTGACCCAAACTGGCAATACCCGCCGGGCCCTCGGCCGGCCGCCGCAGCCGCCGCAGTAGATCGGCCAGCAGACCAGTCACCAGGCCGTTGTGGTGGGTCCCCATCAGCTGCTGAACCCAAGTAATTTATGTTTTAACACCATGAACGAGATAGATCGACTGCTGAGCCATCTCGACTGCTGAGCCATCTCGACTTGGTTGCCGCGGATGGTTTCCAATCAATAGGTGTCATCAACGAGTGGTGACAGTGGTCCCCGAGAAGGCCTGCGCGGCAAGAGATCCGAAGACCGTTTGCGCACCCCCCTACCTTGATCGCGCCGACGCGCTCTGTCAATTCTGTGTAAAACGCTGAGATCCGTTGCGCTGCAGGCGCGCGCGCCGATCGACGCAAACACTGGGGTTTGGGCGATCGGCAGGGGGGTGCGCGGAACAGGGACAGGGCGCTAAGCCTGTGCAGGCCCTGGGTGCCCCGATTCCCGGATTCGCGCACCCCCCTGACGGATCTGGAATCAGCCAGTTCAATTAAGGCCGCTCAGATCACAGTCGCCGAATCGATCCCAGCGGAAGGTTTCCAGCCAGCATGAGTCTCGCTCGTTGCCAGCGTCGGAGATAACTCCTGCCACCAGTTCGGCAGTGATTGCGGCCAGCAGCACGCCGTTGCGGTGGTGGCCGGTCGCCAGCCATAGCCCCCTGACTCCGCTTTGCCCCAGCAGCGGCCCCTGGTCTGGCGTGCAGGGCCGGAAGCCCCACCAGCGCTCCATCGGCGGCCAGCAGGCAGCCTCCGGCAGCAGGGCTTCGAGGCCCTCCTGCAGTTGGCGCTGGCCCGCAGGCGTTAGCCCTTCGCTGAAACCCGCTTCCGGCTCGCTGGTGGCTCCCACCACCAGCAGGCCATCGGCCCGTGGCACCAGATAGGTGCCGGGGCCGAAGATCACCCGCTTGAGTGCCTGGCGCGGCGCCTGCAGCGACAGCATCTGGCCCTTGAGCGGAAATATAGGCAGTTGGGGCAGCAGCTGGGCGCTCCAGGCCCCGCAGGCCAGCACCGCCTCGGCGCATGGCAGTCGCTGCTGCTCCCCTGCCGCCGTGCGCAACCGTATGGCCGCCAGGGCGCCGTCGCCGCCGCACTCGATTGCCAGCACTTCTGCACCTTCCTGGAAGCCCACCCCCAGGGCTACGCAGGCCCGCTCCAGGGCCCGCATCAGCTGGCGGCGGTTGTCGATCTGACCGTCCTGGCTAAACAGCAGCCCCGCCCGCCAGCTCGGGCCGATGCCGGCGATTTCCCGCTCCAGGGCCGCTCGCCCCAGGGGATCGCCCCAG
>NZ_JAGQCQ010000097.1:0-11022 GCF_024346275.1 Cyanobium sp. BA20m-p-22 | reverse complement strand
GCGGCCAGTTCGAGGCCTTTAAGCAGACCTACGAACGGGTGAACTGCCGCAGCTGGGATAACGACCGTGATGCGCTGGCCACGGTGACCAAGCGCAGCTTCGCGAAGGCCTATGCCGAACAGTTCGGCGGCAGCGAAGACGACGCCATCAAGGTGATTAATGACGCCAAGGACAGCTACCGCCTTTCAATCGAGGGTTTCGCCAGCCGGGTTAAGGAGTATCTAGCTAGTCAGCCGCCTGGCTTTCGGCTCAACTTCTTTGTTGATGAGGCCGGTCAGTTCATCGGCCAGGAGCGCAGCCGGCTGCTCAACCTGCAGACCGTGGTGGAGAGCCTGGCGAGCGCAACTGATGGGCGGGCCACCGTGTTCATCACCTCCCAGGCCGACCTGGAGGGAATCCTCGGCCAGGTGAAGTTTGAGCAGGCCGACGACCTGAGCAAGATCCAGGGCCGCTTCAAGACCAAGCTCACTTTGGCCAGCGCCGATGTGCAGGAGGTGATCCAGCGGCGGCTGCTGGCCAAGACCCCGGATGAGCCGGAGCAGCTGATCAACATCTACGAGCAGGAGAGGGAGAACTTCACGACCCTGTTCCGATTCAGTGATGGATCAATTCAGCTCAAGGGTTGGGGCGACTGCCAGAGCTTTTGCGGTCTTTACCCCTTCCACCCCTACCAGCTGAGCCTGTTCCAACAGGCGATCCAGAGCCTGGCGACCCACAGCATTTTTGAGGGCCGCAACATGGCGGTGGGCGAGCGCTCAATGCTCTCGGTGTTTCAGCAGGTGGCGATGGCCATCAAGGAGTTGCCGGTGGGGCGGCTGGCCAGCTTTGACCAGCTTTATGACGGCATCAATGAGGTGATCCGAGGCGACAAGAAGCAGACGATGGTGACCGCCCAAAACCAGGTGGGCGAGCTGGAGCTGCGCATCCTCAAGGCGCTGTTCCTTTTGAAGTGGGTGCCGCAGTTCAAGAGCACGGCGCGCAACATCGCCATCTTGTTAATCAGCGAGCCCAGCTTCGATATCCGCGCCCATGAGCAGGCGGTTAAAGATGCCCTGATCAACCTGGAGAGCCAGAGCTACCTGCAGCGCAGTGGCGAGATCTACGAGTTCCTCACCGATAAGGAAAAGGATGTCGAACAGGAGATCAAGCGCACCGAGGTGTCGGATTCAGAGGTGATCAAGGCGCTGCACCGGATCGTTTTTGACGACGTGCTGCAAAGCAACAAGATCCGTTTTGCCGACAACGGCAACGACTACTCCTTTGCCCAGAAGATCGACGACGGCTTGATCAAGGGCAAGGAGGGCGATGTGGCCGTGAACCTGGTGACACCAGAGCACCCCAACTACGGCAGCGAGGCGATCCTCCGTAGCCGCAACATGGGTGGCACCGAACTGATGGCGGTGTTGCCGGGCAAGGAGCGGCTGCTCGATCAGATCCGCAGCCAGCTCAAAACCGACCTTTACATCCGCCAGAACAGCGGCAGTGAAGACGAAACCCTCAACGCCATCTTGGCTATCCGGGCTAAGCAGAACGGCAGCCGCCGCCAGGAGATCACCCGGCTAGCGGAAGAGCAACTGAGGATGGCCGTGCTGGTGGTGAATGGCCAGACCCTCTCGGTGGGAGAAGGTGACCCCAAGACCCGTTTCAGCAAGGCCTACCAGGAGCTGATCCGTTCGGCCTTCCCCAAGCTGAAGATGGTGCACGGGGTATTCAATGAGACCACCGTGGCGGCGGTGGTGCGCGACCAGGACGACTTGCTTGACGGCCTGGCGGTGCAGCTGTCAGAGGCAGAGCAGGAAGTGTTGGTGGAGGTGGAAAGGAGCAAAAACCAAGCCGAGCGGCTGAGCGCAGAAGCTCTGGTGCGCAAGTTTGAGGGGCGCCCCTATGGCTGGAGCAACTGGGCCACCCTCACCTTCATTGCGCGGCTCTACCGGCTCGGGAAGCTGGAGCTGCGGGAGAAGGAGCTGCTCAGCAGCGTGGAGGTGATCGAGGCACTCACCAACAGCCGCAAGCTGGGCGGCGTGAGCGTGCGCAAGCAGGAGGTGTACGACACCAGCACGGTGAATGCGCTCAAGCGCTTCCACCAGGAGCTGTTCAACGTGCAGAGCCTGGGCACCGATGCCCGCAGCACCTGCGAAGCCTTCCGCATGGCGATGGCAGAAGAAGCCCAGGACCTGCGGGAGATCGCAGCCCAAGCCGCCAGCTATCCCTTCCTGGCTGCTATGAAGCCGTGGGCCGAGCAGGCAGAAGCGATGGCCAAAAAGGACGACGGCTACCTGCTAAACCAGCTGGACAGCTTCAAGGCCAGCTGGCTGGATGCGGAAGAAGACCTGCTGACTCCCCTGAAGCAGTTCCTCAACGGCAATCAGAAAACGGTGTTCGACGAGGTGCGAGCCTTTGAACTGCGCTATGGCGATGAGTTTGCCGACCTGCCGGCCGAACAGGTGGCGCCGCTGCGAATGCTGCTGGAGAGCGACAAGCCCTATGCCGGCGGCCTGATCCCCCAGGCCAAAAGCGCGATAGGCGAACTGCAGAAGCAGCTGGGTGAGCGGCTGGCGGCGGCCAAGGTAAAGGCGCTGGAGGAGATCAGCGAGCAGGAAGCCCGCCTGAAGGCAACGGCCGACTTCCAGAGGCTGGAGGCGAGCAAACAGGAGCAGGTGCTTGCAGCCACCGCAGCGGCAAAAACCGATGTGGAGTCCGCAAGCCAGCCAGGACGAGCCTTGCTGCGGGTGAGCCGCTACCGGAACGATGAGGTTCCCAAACAGCTGCAGCGGATGGCGGCCTTGGTGGCGCCGCCGGACAGGCCAACGCCTGAACTGATCAAGGTGGTTCCGGCTTCTGCTTTGAAGGTGAGCTGCCCGCTGAGCCAGATCACCAATAGTCAGGAGCTGCAGCAGTGGCTGGAATCGCTGCGATCAGCAGCGCAGGTCGAGCTGGATCAAGGCCACAGGATCAGCCTGTGAACCGCCCAGAACTCAGGCCCCATCAGGGAGTGACTCGTAACCTAAAAACTTTTAAGTAAGACCATGCCCCCTGGCCTGCGCCCTCCTCGAGCCCCAGCAACCCGGCTCAACGCCATCGGCCGCCATGGCTTGCGGACTGGATTACGATGAGCATGCTCTGCAGCCCAAACTCAAGCTGTGGCAACTCCTCTCGCCACTCTCTCTACCAAGCAAGCCAGCGTGCGTTCGCTCAGCGTGAAAGAGCGGCTGCAGCGATCGATCGCCGCGCGCAGTGGCGAGGTCTTGCTGCGGCGCGATCTGGTGAACTTCGGCAGCCCGGCCCAGGTCAGCCGGGCGCTCAAGCAACTGGTGGCCGAGGGCAAGCTGGTGAAGATTGGCACGGGCGTGTACGCCAAAGCAGCGCCTGGGCCGATTTCAGGCATTCCGATGGCTCGGCAGCCGCTGGGCGCGTTGGCCGCCGAAACCTTCGATCGGCTGGGCATCCCTTGGCAGTTGGGGGCAGCGCAGCGCCGCTACAACGAGCGGCTCACCACCCAGGTGCCCTGGCGCACCACGTTCGATACCGGAAAGCGGCGCATCAGCCGCCGCCTGCAGATCGGCAAGCAGGTGGTGAACTATGAAAACGATCTCACCCGCCCAGTGTGGCGCCGTCGAAGAAGCGCTGCGCCTCGGCCTCACTGATCTGGCGCCTTCGATCCTGGAGAAGGATCTGCTGATCACTGAAGTGCTGGGGATGCTCGCCACCTTCGACTGGGGTGAGATTCAAGCGGTGTTCTGCGGCGGCACCTCGCTGAGCAAGGGCCACGGTGTGATCCAGCGGATGTCGGAAGACATCGATTTCAAGCTGGCGCTGCCTACCTCCTGGAGCCGCAGCCAGGCCCGCCGCAAGCTCAGCGCTTGTCGCAAAGAACTGGCGGAAACGATGCGGGCTGCGGATTTTGACCTGCCAGAAGCAGGCATCGTGACCCTCAACGAAAACCGCAATTTCTGCTTCTCCCTCGGCTACCTGCCGCAATTCCCCCTGGTGCCGGCACTGCGGGCGGAACTGCGTCTCGACTTCACTGCCCACACGCCATTGCTGGATCCTGTCCCGGTACAAGTGAGGCCGCTATTGGCGGAGTTCATGGAGTTGGACGCGCAGGTGGTGGAGCATCAGGCGGTGCTGCTTCAGGAAACCCTGGCGGAGAAGGTCGTGTCATTCCTGCGCCGCACCGCAGGCTGGCAGGAGCAGGCCGAGCGTGACCCCGACGACGACATGCTGGTGCGCCACTTGTACGACGTGCACCAGCTGCTGGAGGTGGTGCCTTCTGAACCTGAGGCTCAGGAGTTGCAGAGTTACCTGTTCACCAAGATTGTGGCCGGGGATCAGGCGAAATTCGGCCGCCAGGATTCAATCTTTGGCGCCAATCCACGTGAGCGCTTGCAGCAGGCGCTGGCACAGCTCCAGACCAGCGCTGAGGTGGCGGAGCTGTACGAACGGTTTGTGAGCGAACTTGTTTGGGGCGAACCGGTGCCATTCGCGGAGGCCCGCGCTGGCTTTGTGGCATTGGCTGCGCGGTTGCTGCAGGGTTTGGATTTACCCCCATAGCTGCCAGCCACTCCCGATCCACCACCCCCATCCGCCACTCCATGCCCGTCAACACCGCTGCCCTGAAGACCTTCGCCCCGGCGATGCGGCGGCAGCTGATCGAGGCGGTGGGCCGCAAGCTGGATCTGCTGCTCACCAGCCAGACCCCCGACACGCTCGGCACTCACGCTCAGCAGATCACCGAGCTCCGCGAGCATGTAGCGCAGAACCATGAGCAGCTCCTTGAACGGGTGGCCTACAGCTGGTTCAACCGCCTGGCGGCGCTGCGTTATCTCGATGCGCGGGGCTGGCATCCCTTTGGCGCCAGGGTGTTGATGCCGCAGACGGAATCAGAAACCCAGCCCGAAGTGCTGAAACTGCTGCGCAGCGGCAGCCTGCCCGCTGAACTGCAGCCCCACACCGATGAGGCGCGCCTGCAGGGCCTGCTCGATGGCCGGCTCCCCACGGCCCAGGCCGACGCCGATCCCCAGGGGGAGGTGTATCGCGAGTTGATCCTGGCGGTGTGCCGCTCTTATCATCAACTGCTGCCGAAGCTATTTGAAGGGCTGGATGATGCCAGCGAATTGTTGCTACCGGACGACCTGCTCAGCGATGGCTCGATTGCCGGCGGCTTCCGCAGCCAGATAAGTGACAGCGATTGCGAAGACGTTGAAATTATCGGCTGGTTGTATCAGTTCTATATCTCAGAAAAGAAGGATCAGGTGATCGGCAAGGTGGTGAAGTCGGAAGACATTCCGGCCGCCACCCAGCTGTTCACGCCCAACTGGATCGTGAAATACATGGTGCAGAACTCGCTAGGGGCGCAGTGGCTGGAGACCTATCCGGATTCAGCACTCAAGGACCAGATGGAGTACTACATCGAGCCCGCTGAGCAGACGGATGAGGTGAAAGCTCAGCTGGCTGCAATCACGCCGGAATCACTCAACCCCGAAGATCTGACCCTGATCGATCCGGCCTGCGGTTCAGGCCATATTTTAGTAGAAGCCTATGAGTTGTTCAAGGCGATCTATCTGGAGCGCGGCTATCAACAACGTGAAATTCCGCAACTGATCCTGGAGAAGAATTTGTTTGGTCTCGACATCGACGAACGGGCAGCCCAGCTGACCAGCTTTGCGCTGATGATGAAGGGCCGGGGTGATGATCGGCGTCTATTTGAGCGCGGCATCCAGCTCAATGTGATGGCGCTGGTGAACAGTGATGGGCTGGATGTGGAGGCGTTGGCCCATGCCATCAACCTTGCGGACCATGGCCTGAAGCTGGCGGACCTTGTGGAGTTGAAACAACTGTTTGAACACGCCAGCACCTTTGGCTCGTTGATACAGGTGCCGGATGGGTTGGCGTTTAAGTTGCCAGCGTTGAGGCGGTTGAGTGAGCTGAGGGGGCAGGAGATGATTGTGGCAGAGGAGTTGAAGAGTTTGGAGCCGCTGGTGCGGCAGGCTGAGTTGTTGGCGGTGCAGTATGACGACGTGGTGGCGAATCCGCCGTATATGGGCGGGAAGGTGATGAATGGCCAACTTAAGGGTCTTTTGAAAGATCACTTCAAAGACTTCGAAAAGGATGTGTTTTCTGCTTTCATCGCACGCAACCTGGCACTTACCAGGCGAAACGGACACTTGGCATTCATGTCGCCCTTTGTTTGGATGTTTGTGTCAGCGTATCAACCTTTACGAGCTCGTCTTGTGGAGGAAGAAACAATCACTTCGTTGGTTCAGCTGGAATATTCAGGATTCGATGGTGCGACTGTCCCCATATGCACCTTTGCCCTAAGAAAGGGACATTTAAGCAGAGAAAGGGCAAGCTTCGTAAAGCTTTCTGACTTCAAGGGTGCAGATAATCAAGGGCCCAGAACTCTTGAGGCAATCCGCAATCGCCACTGCGGGTGGTTCTTCGAGGCTGCCCAAGATGACTTCAAGAAAATCCCAGGCACCCCAGTGGCGTACTGGGTCGGCGAACGACTAAGAAATGTCTTCGAGAGGAGTACATCGCTCAGTAAACTTGTCGATGCAAAAGAGGGCTTGGGAACAAGAGATGACGATCAGTTTTTACGCTTTTGGTTTGAGGTTTCACAAAGTAGAATTGGAATGGGTTGCTCTGACCGATCTGATGCTGAGGAGTCAGGCAAAAAGTGGTTCCCTTGCAACAAAGGTGGACCTTTTCGCAAGTGGGCAGGAAATCAAGAGCACGTTGTCAACTGGCAAAGGGATGGAGATGAAATTAAATCATTTAGAGATGAAAGTGGAAGACAGAAGTCACGTCCTCAGAATCAAGCGTATTACTTCAGGTCATCAGTTAGCTGGTCCGGTATAACTTCAGGCCCGACATCTTTTCGAAAGTACGGCGAGGGCTTCATCAATAATGATGCAAGCATGTCGGCCTTTGCGACTGGGAAGCTTGACCTGTGGGCCCTTGCAGCCTATTGCAACACGCCAATCGCTAGTGTCATCTCCCGACTAATTAATCCGGCGCTTAATTTCAAGACTGGTGACTTCTTGAAGATTCCTTTTCTGGAGGATATTGGACAGGTTAAGCTGACTACAGCAGGCCATAATGCAGCAAGTCTTGTTGGGATGTCATCTTCCGATTGGAACTCATTCGAACGCTCCTGGGACTTCCAATTCCTCCCCCTCCTATCAGTCTCCACCGACCCAAATCCCACCCTCGAATCCAGCTACACCGCCTGTATTGCCAACAACAAACAAATCATCGCCGAGATGAAGCGCTTGGAGGAGGAGAACAACCGCCTCTTCATCGACGCCTACGGCCTCCAGGACGAACTCAACCCCGAGGTGCCGATCGAGCAGATCACCCTCACGGTGAATCCCGCCTACCGCTACGGCGGAGATCTCAACGAAGAAGAAAAGTGGGAGCGCTTCCGCCGAGACACCATGGCGGAATTCCTCTCCTACGCCACCGGCTGCATGATGGGTCGCTACAGCCTCGATCAGCCCGGCCTGATCCTTGCTGACTCCCGCGAAAGCCAAGCCGCTCAACTAACCGCCTACGAGGAAAAAGTCGGCAAGCATTTGGGCGAGGTCCAGTTCAAGCCAGACCCCGATGGGATTATCCCCGTCCTCGACGGCGAATGGTTTGAAGACGACATCGTCGCCCGTATCCGCGAATTCTTGACCGTCACCTTCCCCGAGAGCAGCGTCGGTGAGAACCTGCGCTTCATCGAAGAATCCCTAGGCAAAGACATTCGCAAATACTTCTGCAGCGAATTTTACAAAGATCACCTACAGGCCTACAAGAAGCGCCCGATCTACTGGCTGGTGCAGAGCCCCAAGAAGGGCTTCTCCTTCCTGATCTATCTGCACCGCTACACCAAGGACACCCTTAACCAGGTGCTCAATAACTACTTCCGGCCCTACCTGCAGAAGCTGGAGGCCCGCCTGGCCCAACTCGGGCTCGATCAGCTCAATGACGACCTGCCCACCCGCGAACGCACTGCTGCCCGCAAAGAAGCGGAGAAGATCACAAAGGTGCTCAAGGAATGCCAGGCCTGGGAGCAGGACGCGCTGCTGCCCCTGGCCCAGCAACGCATCGAGCTCGACCTCGATGACGGCGTGAAGGTGAACTACCTCAAGCTGCAGGAGGTGCTGGCGCCGATCCCTGGCCTGGCGGCCAAGGAGGACTGAGCTGATGGCTGGGCAAGACGCTTCAGCTCAGGGGCAGAGTCGGGCTCCCGGGGCAGAGTCAAGGGCAGAGTCAGGGGCAGAGTCGCTGCTTGCTCCCACTGGGTCACAGCGCCAACCGCGCCGTGCCGGTCATCAGGTACTGAATCGCCTCACGCCCCCGCCGCGGCAAGGCCTCAACGGCGCCCGCCTCGATCAGTTGCTGCAGGGTCTGCGACACCGAGGGTTGCTTCACCTGCCACAGTTCCACCAGCTGGGCCTGGGTCTGGGCCGTAGCCGAGTCCACCTGCGCCCAGGTCAGCAGACGATCCCACGCGGTGTCGCCCAGCTGCTCTTGCAGCTCCGTCTGGTTGCGTTGCCGCAGCGTCAGCAGCAGATCCTCCAGCCCCACCGGCACAACGTCGGCGCCTGCGCTGGTGAGCCCCAGCAAGCCTGTGATCCCATCCTCCAGAGCCTTCAGCATCCCTCGCAGATCGCCGCGGAACAGTACGTACAGCCGCTGCACCACGGCAGCCTCCACAGGGGGGCGCCAGGGTCTGTCTGGATCGAGCTGCAACGCCTCATAGCGATTGGCCAGCAACTGCTCCACATCCCCCAGCGCCAGAGGCTCCAGCACCAAGGGATTGCTGAACACCGATCGGATCTGGGTGTGGCTCTGCACCACTGTGCGCACGGCATCGGTGGTACCCACCACGATCAGATGCAGGCCGTCGTGCAGCAGCGCCTGATCGCGGATACCTCGGAGCAGATCTGCCGCTCGCGACGCGCCCGCCTCACTGAGATTTTCGAGGTTGTTGAGGTGCAGCACGATGCCGCGGGCGCCCTGGCCGATCGCGTAACGGAGCAGGTCGCGCAACACCCGCGGCCCATCCAGCAGCAACGCCCCTGGAGGCGTGGCCACGCTCTCGCTCTGGCTGCCGCCAAGCCCAAGCCCAAAGGCCGACAGCGTCAGTCCGCCCCCACGCAGGCGGATACTGCGTACCAACTGTTGGGCGGTCTCCACCTCGGGTCCCGCTGCCGTTGGGCAGTTGGCCAGCACGGCGTCATAGACGCCGGAGAGCAGCTGGCTCAACAGGTGTTCGCTGGCGCCTTCAGCACTGATCGGGATGATCTCGTCACAGCTCCAGTAGCCCCCTGCCTGGGCATCGGCCTTTACCGTTTGCACAAGCGTGGTCTTGCCGATGCCAGGGCGACCCGCTACCGCCTGCCGCGAGCTGGGGCTGCTGCCGATAGTGGTCAGCAGCAGCTGTCGCTCCGTTTGCCGGCCCACAAACAGACTCAGCGGTGTGGCCTGCGAATCCGCCCGCAGGGTTGCCTGGAAGTAAGGCGAGGAGCGCAGGTTGTAGAGGCTCCACAGGTTCGGCAGTGCCATGGCGGCAAGTATTGGCAAAGGGCTGCGGCCAGCCAATACTGGTCATGTATTGGCCGAATTGGCAATACAAAGCCATGACCCGCACCCCCGCCACCACCAGCCGCATCCACGAGAGCCTCGATAGCGCTCTGGCTCGCAAGCGGGTGGTGCTCTGGTACGACCCCAATGGCGAGTGGGCCTCTGAGTTCGCTGACTACCAGCCCGCTGCGGCCGAGAAGCTGCGGGTGGAGCGCAATGAGTTCTCCGTGAAGGTGGCGATCAGCCGCGCCCCCCTGGATCAGCGCTTCCTGCTCTACCTACCCACCGCCAAGCCACCAGAGCCGGATAACTGGCTGCTGGACCTGCTGCTGGCGGGCCATGAGTTCACTGCCGATCGGGCCTCGCTCGACATCCAGGAAGCCGGGCTCACGCTGGAGTTCAAGGAGCTGGCACAGCAACACAAGGCCTTCTTCCGCTCGCCGGTGCGCACCAGCAAGCTCAAGGAGTTGCTGCGACCCAATGACAACGAAGCGGCCGTGCGGCTCAAGATGCTCGCCGTGCTGGCCAAGCAGCCGCCCGATATCGACAAGCTGCTGCTGCATGCCTTCAGTCAGCTGGAGCCGGCCAACCCCGATGGCGACGACCCGGTGGAGGCCCTCTACGGCAGCCAGCAACTCAGTGGCCACTTCTGGAGGGCAGTGGGCGAGAAGTTTGGCTACGCCAGCCCGGAGCCCAACCTGCGCGACTTTGCTGTTGGCCTGTTCAACAGCGTCAGCAGCATTGGCCCCTCTGGCGAGCTGCTGCCCCACGCCCGGGTGTTCATAAGCATCTGGAAAGACAGCCTCAGCTCTCGGCCAGCCTTTGAGCAGTGGAGTGATCATCTGGCCGGTGTGTTGCGCGTAGAGGAGCAGCTCAACGACGCGCCAGAGAGCTACGAGCCAGATGACGACGACAGCTATGAGCTAATCGAGCGCTTTGTGCTCAGCCGCCTGCTGCAGCGTTTTCAGGGCGACGTCTCAGATACGGAACTGCTGGAGACGATCCGCAACCGCAGCAGCTCCTGCTGGTTTGGCAAGCACCAGCATGGCTACCGCGCCTTGGAGCAGGCGATCACTTTCCGCGGTCTGCTGGCTAAGGCTGATCTGCAGGTGCCCAGCTTTGACGAGGGTCTGCAGCGCTACTGCAACGGCTGGTGGCGCCTGGATCAGGCCTACCGCCGCTGCATATTCCACGCCCGCACCTACCAGCAGCCCGGGCTGCTCAAGCCGCTGCGCGACTGGCTCGAGGCCCAGTACGTCAACAACGTGCTGCTGCCGCTCACCAACCGCTGGAGCGATCAGGTGGCTGGCCTCAGTAACTGGGGATCGAGCACCCTGCCGAGGCAGAAGGAGTTCCACATGCGCTACGTGCATGCGCCGCTCTCCTCCAAAGGTCTCAAGCGCCTGTTTGTGGTGATCTCCGATGCCCTGCGCTACGAGGCCGCTCGCG
>NZ_JAGQCQ010000096.1:0-11099 GCF_024346275.1 Cyanobium sp. BA20m-p-22 | reverse complement strand
GCTTTCAGATTCAGGGCTTTCAGATTCAGGGGTGGCAGATTCAGACCAATCCGATCGCCTCTTCCAGCGATTTGACCCGCTCAGGCCTGCCACCGCTGATCTCCACTACCCGGCAGGCCTGGGGACAGCGAGCGGGCAGGTCATGGCGATAGAGCTGCTTGAAGGCGGCATCAACCCAGGCGCGATAGGCCCCTTCCACGGAACGGATGCCGTCGTTCTCCAGGCAGGGGTCGATGCCTGGCTCGCCCGTGAGGGGCAGGAAGGCGATCAGGTCGTAACTGGCCAGGGCCTGACTCTCGAGGATCATGGACCACAGCTGCTCGATGAAGGCGGCATTGATGTCCGAAGGAAAGGGCAAATCGTTTTTCTCCTGCATGTCTGGACGCACCTCCACCGTGCGGAGACGTTCATCTCTGGGTAGCCCCTCGTTGCTACCCATGGCGCGGGCGTAGAGGGAGTAGGGGATGAAGTCCAGGCAGCTTCGGTCGCAGATCACCCGGGCCTCGGGCATCTGCAGCCGTGCCTGGTTGATGCGATCAATGGCGTGCTGAGTCATCAAGCGGTTGCAGCGCTGGCTGGCCCGCTCGCCGAAGTGGATGCGCTCCTGGCGGGCGAAGAGCTCCCGGTAGGGCTCATCAAACAGCTGAAAGTCTGGGTGTGCAGCCTGAAAATCCCGCACCAGCGTGGATTTGCCCAGGCTGTGGGATCCACTGATAGCGATTCTCATGGCGTTGCCCTGCTGACCAATCCAAACACCACTTCTTCTCTAGAGGCCAGCCCCCAGGCGAGAGTGCCATCCTGAGCCTGACCCCCCGATAGCCCCAGTGGTGGACACTGCCCAGTTGCGTGCCCTGTTCAGCAAGCCCTACGGCGCCCCCGGGCCGAGCGAGGCCCAGTGGCGGGAGCTCTACGCCGAGGATGTGCACTTCAGCGATCCCACCCAGGAGCGCGAGGGCATCGCGGCCTACATCGCCGCCCAGGAGGGCCTGCTCAAGCGCTGCGACGACACCTATCTCACCCCTGGCGCCATCGCAATCGAAGGCAACAGCGCCTTCGTGGAGTGGGAGATGGGGCTGAAGATCAAGGGAATCGAGTTTGTGTATCCGGGCGCCACCCGGCTGCTGTTCAACGGCGAGGGCAGGATCTGCGACCACCGCGACTACTTCGATTTCGTCGGCCCCACCTTCGGGCCGGTACCGCTATTGGGTGGCTTCGTGCGCTGGCTCTACGGGCGCTTTGTGGGCTGAGGGAGCTAGGGAGCTGGCGCACCCCCCTGCCAGGATCGGTGCATAGATCCGTATTCCAGTTGCCAATACCGTTGCTGCGGGCCCTGGCGATCGGTCTGCTCCTGGCGACCACGCCGCTGCAGGCCGCTGCGGTGCTTCGGGTGGGGGTGGCGGATGGCTCCCAGCCCTGCTCGTTCCGCAAACAGGGCAGCTGGAGCGGGATGGCCGTGGAGCTGTGGCAACGCATCGCCGACCAGGAGCGGCTGCCCTACGTGCTGGTGGCACGGGAGAACCCCGCCAGCCTGCTGGAGGCCACCCGCCGCGGTGAACTGGATGTGGCCATCGGCTGCATCACCGTCTCACCGGAACGGCTGGGGAGCAACCGTTTCTCCCTGCCGTTCCAGGAGACTGGACTGGGGGTGATGACCCTTCGCTCCCGGCTGGACCTCGGGGTATCGCTCCTGCAGTCGCTGCTGGGCCCCGACCTGATTCGCCTGCTACTGGCCTATGTGGGCCTTATCGGCCTGCTGAGCGTGGCGGTATGGCGGGTGGAGCGCTCCGGCAGCAAACCGGCAGCCTGGGAAGTGGGTCGTCGCCGCGGCTTTGCCCTGATCTTTCAGGTGCTGGCAACCGGGCCAGGCACCAACACGGTGGTGGTGACAGCCCGGGGTCACTCCCTGGTTTTTCTGGCTTACCTGGTGCGGATCGTCAGCGCGTCCCTGCTGGTGAGCTACGTGACAATCAACGTGGTGCGTGGCAATCAGGACCTGGCCAGCCGCTCGGTGCGCAGCCTCAACGATCTGGCGGGTCAACGGGTGGCCGTGCGTCCCGGCAGTGTCAGCGAAGAGCTGCTGCGAGGCCTGAATGGCAGCGGCCTGCAGCCGCCGATCCAGTTACGCAAGTTGATGCGGGTGCCGGATGCCGATTCCCTGCTGGCAGCTGGCACAGTAGATGCGGTGATGGCCGATGACATCCAACTTGATTTCCTGCTGCAACAGATCTCCGACAAGCGCTTCGGCCTGGCCCTACGCGACCTCAATCCTCAGAGCCAGGCTTTTGCCTTGTCCCCCACACTGAACAACGCAAGTGTCAGCCGGATCAACGTGGCCCTCGGCCGGCTGAAACGAGATGGGGTGGTGAGCCAGCTGCGCCGTCAGGCGATCAACGGCTGGTAGACCCTGGGGGCGCGGCAACATGGGGTGCGAGCAACTTGCCGCCATGAACCGTCTTCCATCGCTGGCCCTTGCGGGGTTCTGCCTAGCTTTGGCGGGCTGCGGCGGCAACCCCTCCCGTGAGAACGCATCCGCAGTAACGGGACCGATCCGGATCGAGCTCGACCAGAAGGCGCCGTCCAGGAGCTATGGAATTCTTACCCGCGGCCAGCAGCGCAAAGTCTTCAAGGTGGGTTTCGGCCGGAACGGCATCACCTGCGCCGGCAGCCGCTTCGAGGAGGGCTACACGCCGCTGGGGCGCTTCCGGGTAAATGGGATCTTCAGCCACGATCGCTTCGAGATGGAGCCGGCGCTGGCCGTCCAATCAGGCAAGAGCGAAGCTGAACTGCGCCGAACTCTCTTCCGCAACATGAACGCCATCGACTTTGACGGCGATGGTGAAACTCGGGAATACGGCAGCGGCTACGTGAGCCTGGCGCCGGTGGGCAGCGTCAAGCAGCCGTTCGCCTTCAACACTTACGAAGGAAAATTCCGCTGGTACAGCTTCGCCATCCACGGCAGCAATAACGACAAACGCATCGGCCAAAAGGTGACCGGTGGCTGCGTGAACGTAGCCGAGCCCGCACTCCAGGGCCTACTCTCGGCCGTGAAGCTGGGCGATGAAGTGGTGATCAGTGCCAAAGGACCCTGCACGCCGTGAAAGGCGCCTGGTGGATTAGTTTGAAGCAAGCTTCACTACAAACATGAATCAATTCACGTGCTCGGGTGTGCTGCTGCGGCATATCGATCACCCGGGGAAATCCCCCAGCCGTTACTACTGATCCATGACCAAATACCGGATACGACGCGATGACGGCGTCAGCGATGCCATCACCAAGCGGCTATACGCCAGCTACAACGAGGCCCATCAGGAACTCGAACGCTACTACGCCGATCTCTGCTGCTCGGACGATCGAGAATATTACCGAATCGAAGAAGACACCAGCGCAAGGGGAACCCAACCGACTGTCTGAGCTAAACGCCCCTGGGTACAGGCGATCTGCTGATGGGCTCAGGATGGATAACATATGTTCGGACCCCCAGAAGCTGTTGGCGCTTCCCATGTCAGTTAACACGAGCTGTTCGTATTGAACATCTGCGCAGACTGTGGGGGTGCGATTTAGGAAGAACTCAAAGTGCCACTTGGTTTTGTTGCTCTCCATGGCCGAATCAAGCGCTCCCCCTGAACCAAACCAGCTCCCAGATCAGGACCCATCCCCCCTGGTCCGACCGGACGCCGTGCTGCGCTGGCTAAAGGAGGGCCACGAACGTTTTCTAGATGGCCACTCCATACATCCTCACACCACTAGAGAACGCATGCGGGCTGTGGTGGAAGGGCAGCATCCCCTAGCGGCAGTGCTCGGCTGCGCCGATTCGCGGGTGCCGGTGGAGCTGCTCTTTGACTCAGGTTTCGGCGACCTGTTTGTGGTGCGCAATGCCGGCACGATGAGTACCACTGCAGCGATCGCCTCCCTCGAATATGCGGTGGGCCATCTAGATGTATCGCTGGTTGTGGTGCTGGGGCATGAGGCCTGTGGCGCCGTATCTGCCGCCCTTAACCCTCAATTGCTGCTCACGCCCAGCCTTTCCCAGGTGGTGGGCCAGCTGCGCATGGAGCTGTTGCAGTATGGCGAGCACCTCTCCCTGGAAGAATCCTGCCGGCGCCACACACTCAGCGCCGCCGCCAATCTGGTGCACTCCAGCGTGCTGCTGACCGATCGGGTGCGCGCTGGTCATTTGGCGGTGGTAGCGGGCTATTACGACCTGCACAGTTCCGCGATCGATTGGATGGGACATGTGGAGCCGATTGGTTATCCCGGCCCCGCACAAGCGTCCATCTCCCGGCAGCGCTGAGCGTCCGCACCTACACACGCCAGAGCCCCAGCCACTCGTTTGTGCGCTTGTCCCAGTTCGATGCGGCCTTAGTGCGGATCTCAGCAACAGAGCATTTAGAAGGCGCCCCATGGGTGATGCGCTCTTCAAGGGACATGAGTTAATCCCCTGAGATCGCCTTCGCCAGAACAGATGCCACGGATTCTTTAAGGGTGAACCAGCTGCCCGCTAGCAGCGATGCGGGGGCGCCGAGTTTAATCCATGTGCAAGTAATTTGGCTGCATCATGGTAAGAAGGCGGAAAGATTGGCCGCTGCATTATGCCCATCTCATAAATTTTAGCCCAATTATTTGCACGCTGACTGTCACCATCCCCGGGAGGGCGCTCAACCCAGTTCCCCGCTGGTTTCCAGGGCCACACCGGCCTGGCGCATTGAAGCTAAAGCGCGCTCCAGCGATCCCCCTCGGCTAATGGCACGGCAACCTGGCAGAAGTACACGCGTGCGGTAACCCAGGCGCACGGCGTCCTCGGATGACCAGACAACGCAGTGATCAAGCGCAAGCCAACGATTGCCACGGCATCAACGCCGCGTCCCCGGGGGGGCCCGAACCACGCTGGAATTGCGGGCGCGCATGACCGAGGACGAGGCCAAGGGCATAGAGGGCCTCGAGGTCGATGGTCCCAAGGGGTTAGCCGCCCGCCCCAAAGCCAGCAGAGGACGGTTCAGGCACCTTCCTGCAGAATCAGGTCGCTGCCAAAGGTAGGATGAACCACTGAATTCTAATTCCGGCCTGGGAAAGCCCCGTACGATTTTGGAGGTCAGGACCCAGGAGTGCGGCCGCACCGTGATCGCCGCCGACCAGAAGCACACCAGCCAACGTTGCAGGCCCTCCGGTCACACCGACGCCGGCAACAGGCTTAGCCAGTAGCTGGTGGTCGAGCTGGCAGATGCCCTGCGCGACACCCTGGCTGCGGTGGTCGATGCCTGCGGCTGCACCCTCTACGGGGAGCCGGGGGAGCACCACTAATTGGCGGGCGTGACCTCAGCAGGGCCAGAGCGCAACAGCTGTATATAAGTCCACCGGCCCGGGCGACACCATCAGCAGCTCTACCTCTCCCGAGTGTTGCCATCTGGCTTGATTTCGTTTCGCCCCATTGCTACGGCCGCCCTTCCGGCCACCACCACTGAGCTCCGACCATGGCTGCGTGGGACCGCCTGACTACAGCGGGCAACTGCACCAGGGGCCGCTCATCAATCCTCGCTCTCATAGTCCTGATCGACCGGGTAAGATAGTTCTTCCGTAGAGACTTGTTCAATCTTTGCCGGTGTAGGCGAGCAGTCCCCGGGCGGTGTCTGTGACGATCGGCAGGCCTTCTGGATCCAGCAGGACCAATTGGGCCAGCAGACCCGCCTGATCCCAATAGATGTGCTCGTAGGCCACCTTGCCGTCACGCACTCCCACGATCCCACCCAGGGCCATCTCCACAGCCCGACCTGTAGCCGCCACGCCGGGCAGTAGGTGTCCGATTGTCTAAGTGTGGCTGAAGCGGATCACTAGTTCATCTACCAGCCGCTCTCCATCCACCGTGCGCTAGGTGGAGATGAACTCCACATCAGGCGGAAAAAACTGGTCAATAAGTTGGGTGGCATAGAACGTGGCCACGCCGTCTGCCCCCTGGCCGCCCGTGCCTGAGGCGAGTTTGAGCAGGTGGGGGGCGTCGACCATGGTGACCATGGTGCCGGCGAGATCGGAATTGGGCTCCGCTTGCATGTGAGCCTCGAATAAGGCTGCCGCAGTGGAGGTTGGCAAAACGGCCACGTTGGATGGAGAGGCCTTGGCCGAATCCGAAATGAAGTATGCAAATGTAGGCGCTTGGCTACCATCCTGCTGAAACCAGCAGCCAACGCAGGCTCAACCCATGACCACCACCCTGCAAGCTGCAGCTGACGCTTTCTATGCAGCCGGGAACAAGTTGCTGGCGGGAGATATCTCTGCCTTTGAAGCCATCTGGTCTGAAGCCGACGACATCAGCCACCTGGGGCCCATGGGTGCCACTTACACCGGGCGTACCGCCGTGATGGAGGAATTCGCCCGGGAGTCTGCCATGGGATTTGAGGGGACTCTGGAGGTTGATGATCACCAATTCGTGGAATCCGCTGAGATGGGATATCTGGTCTGCATGGAGCGGACCTGCGGTATGACCAAGGCCGGCGAAGCGATCAAGAGCGACATTCGCGCCACCACGATCTTCCGCAAGGAATTGGGCCACTGGCGGGTGGTGCATCACCACACCGATCGCTTTTAGGGGCCAGAGGTAGCTAGCTAGTCCCGATTGGTGATGTCGATCGATAGTCCGCACATGCCCACGATCGTGCCGGATGGGTCGCGCAGAGGGCTCTTGATGGTGAATACTCCTGCTCCTCACCGCTCTCCTTGATGATGTCGCGCTACTCGCGCGCGACTGAGGTGCCGTGGGCGATCACCTCGACATCGTTCTCACGCAAGACGTTCGATTTCTCGAGGTCGAAGAAGTGGCTGTCATCCTTGTCAATGATCCCAGCAAGGTCGGCACCAAAGATGCGCTGCACCGCCGCATTGGCGTAGGTGTAGTTGCCATCGAGATCCATGGCGTAGGCCGCAGCGTCGCATAGATCAACGATCACCTGCAAAGGAGCTGCTCTGCCTGTTTTTCCGCTGCTGGTGATTGTTCATGCCCTGGCCGCCACGGTGTGGACTGGCGGGCATTTGGTGCTGGATCTGGGGTTGTTCCCCAGGGCCTTGCGAGCACAGAGCGCTGCCCAGGTCCGCGCCTTCGAGGAGGTTTTTGAGCCTCTGGGGCTCACGGCCCTGGCGATTCAGGTACTCACCGGCCTGGGAATGGACTGGATCTATCTCCCCGGCTTCCAGGGGCTGTTCAGAGCGGCCAACCCGATCGGCATGTTGGTGGTCCTTCTTCGTCTCTGCGGATTCGGGCTGGCCCGCGCCGGCGAGGTCATCAGGCTCTGCGGTCCGAGCGCCGTGGGTTTCATTCGCACCACCGCCAGACAGAGCTGTCTGTACAGCTCCGATACCAGACCCGCTCCACCTGATCCAAACTCAGCGCATCAGCCTTAGTCCAAGCCGGATCAACCCTGAGCCGGCACTCAACGGTCGTTCCGGCTCAGGATGGCTTGCCAAGGGGATAAATGAGTTCTAGGGGCCTCCACAAGCGTGAGCCGCAGACTGCTGCAGAACTCGATGGCGCCCATTGAGCCGTGCAGGCCTCTGGCGCTTCTCAGGGGTGAGGGCTCCTCAGAGCAAGCCGTGACACCTCTGAGATCCAAAGGGCCGCAACTCAGCCGAGGATTTTCGCAAACGGGTGGAACCGGAAACGATTGGTCGGGTCAACAATCTTCTTGAGGCCCCTGATGCTGTCCGCCATGGCTTCCGTGCCAAAAATCCCGGATGCTGTCACCGAGGAGTTGACGTCGTCGGGCTGGGAGTGAGTGCCGCTGAAGTCGAGCGAAAGGCCATCGACGTGCTGCGCCTTCTCCATGACCCGCTGGGTGAGGGTGGCAATCTCCTGGCGTTCTGCCACCGTCTTGGCTTTGGCGTCGTAGAGGGTGATGAGATCGACAAAGAACTGGTGATGGCAGTTGCCGGTGGGAATCTCGCTCTGTGAGAGAACAGCGCCTCCCAGCGTCCGAATTTCCACGATCGAAAACTGGGCCTGATCCAGAGGCGCTTCGGCAACGACGGTGTCGCAGATGAAGTCAAGGACAGCATCGGTAGGCGGACCATTGGTTCCCATGGAGTGTTGAAGCATGCCTAGCGGACTGCCTTTCATTTCGGCGATGACCGGCCATAGGGCGGTCGCCGCTTCGTACCACGTGCTCCAGTGCGATTTCAAGACTATCGAAAGATTCAAGCTGGCCGCGAGAGCCTCCAGCGGCTTCACAAACTCTGCGGTGCTTCCTTTAAAGGCGTCATAAAATACAACTGTAACCACTAAAGCCTTGGTCCCAGTGACCACCAACTCCATCGAGACGGAGTCGTTGGGAAGCGTGGAGTCTCTCTGGATGCGGAGTGCGCCGCGTGCAAAGGCCACCGCCTGCTCCCGGGTTTCGTAAGCAACAACCCGTTGCTCAGCGCTCTGCAGTATGCTCGCGGGGCCCATCATAATCGTGACGTCGACCACGATGCCAAGAGCACTACCGGCTCCCAACATCGCTATAAACAGGTCGTCCTCAGGAGTGAGCACCCGGATGTCACCCTCTGCCGTAACC
Organism: Cyanobium sp. BA20m-p-22; assembly: GCF_024346275.1. NCBI lineage: Bacteria > Bacillati > Cyanobacteriota > Cyanophyceae > Synechococcales > Prochlorococcaceae > Cyanobium > Cyanobium sp. BA20m-p-22. The sequence goes on along the minus strand of NZ_JAGQCQ010000096.1, from coordinate 2,562 downwards.
ATGGTCAGGCGGACTACCCGCTGTCCGAGCAAGCCGAGACGCCGCGAGAAGTAGCCACTCAATCCACCGTTGACGATATAGCCCACAACTCCGACATCCGGACCGGTTCCCACCGGCAAGGCGGCTTGACGGCCCTTCACGGCCTCGACAAGCTCACGAAAAACCACACCGGCTTCAACCGTGACCAATGAACTTTCGCCCTCCTGGTGAAACGCGATAGACTTCAGGTGTACCAGATCCAGAACGATCGCTTCGCTACTGGCGAACATTGCTGCGTTCGATGTTTCGTGTCCTCCGCCCACGCAGGCAATGGCGATAGTCGCTGGTATCGATCTGACCAGTTCGGCGATCTCCTGGGCTGATCGAGGACGGTAGACTTGGCGGGCGCAGGTTGTTGAGGGGATCGAACCGTCGCTACTCGTCCTCAGCAGCCTGTTGCCACTGAGGCAATAGGTGCGCTGCAATAACCATGCATCCTTCGGCTCAACGCATTCGATCGCACCACTACCTTGATCATCGCCAGTTCCATCCGGGGTTGATCCCTCCCCGAAGCCAAAGGCACCGATTTCGGGCTTTTTCGGTGCTGAGCCCATGGCCGAACCTGACAATAATTTGTTAATTCTATCTCCCTGCCGTAGACGGACACCACCATGCCGATTGGGCTGAGGTGTGGCATCACCCGACTGAACGACACATTTCTACTGGGACGATCAAGCGATAACCAGCTGCTCTCCCTGCAAGTGAATCGGCAGAGGAAGCTGTAGGCGCCTGCCTCTGCTTGAGGCAGCGGAACTGTTCAGGCGGCCCGACGGCTTGGATTCCGGGCGATGCAGTTCAACCTGGTGGTGTGGCAGTGCCTCCAGAAAGGCGGAGGTGTTCAACAACTCGTGGAATTGTGCCGCGAGATCATTCCGGCTCTCAGGTGGGCTGAGCCTGCATTCCTCCGGCAGCGAGGCACGGCCGTCCACCACCGCCATCGGGTCTTCCAGATCGTAACTGAAAAGAAGATCGCCGTTGACTCGTCCGCGGAATGCGCGGCGACAATTAGGTAGGCGATCATCGCCGCCCTGGCGGGGACGCCATCACCGATGGAGTAGCTAAGGCCACCTGGCTCGTGCGCTCCGCCAATGCAGCAGCATTGAGCGACCCGCCCATCCCGGCGGAGAGGAGATCTTCGTGCTCGAAAGCGTGTTCCAGACAGAGCTCGGTAGCTATCGCGCCGCTAGCTGTCAGCGCTGTCCGCCCAGCAGCGTGCACCGACCCTGAAGTGCAGCAAGCCGTACCATCTGGGTGCGCGGCGACACTTAGGTAGGCGGGCGCGTAAGTAATCAACGCCGGGCAGGGCGGATTTCTTTGAACTTTAACGCTGCAATCACAGCACAGAAAACTGAATGCCTATCGTTTCGCGCCCAGAAGATTGCGAGATGAACCAATAAGTTTTGCCACCCCCCTTGTGAGACCATCCTCTTCATATTTGCTTCAGAAGTGGCGTGTAAGCGGAGTTTTTGGGTTCTCTTTGGTCTTCCCGTGCTTTTGGCATCGTTGTCTTTACGGGATTTGTCTTGTTTCAGGCGGCGCTGGGCTTTGATGCATGACCCTCAGTGTCTCTTATTAGATACTATGTTTGCGAGTTGAGTTACTGCCTTACCCTGCTAAGGCAATTGAAGAATTGTGTGCTTTATGGGAAAACAAGTACGCTTCACACTTGCCAAAGCAATCGCCAAGGCAAATCTGCGTCGTGCTGAGGCGGGTGAGAAGGCAGTTACGATGAATTCGTTGGCAGTGGCGGCAGGCGTGGCAGCGACAACAATCACAAGATTGGGTCGCAGTGCTGACGACCCAAAAGCAGCATCAGCACTTTCCTTGGAGTTGGCAGGGAAGATTGTTACGGTACTGGATTGCGGGATTGAGGATCTGTTGGAGGTCGTCGTTCAATGACTAAATTTTTCAGCACGAACAAAGACCACAATTCTTCCTCCCCTTTTAGATCCTATTTGTCTCGCCACTGGGAGGATATTTTCTTTCTAGTTTTGTTTTTTCTTTTATTTTCTCAAGACATATTTTTTATTAATGGCACCAAGTCAATCTTGGGTAGCAACGGAGGAGTGCTTGCCGCCTTTGTTTCATTTGAGTCTTTTATTCTCACTGCCGCATCCTTTGTAACAGTACCCTTATTCCTAGTGCCTTTGGTGTGCCTGGCCGCCTATCAAGGCAGGCCAAACTGGGTAAGAAGGTATTTAGACCTTGTTGGACTATATATCGTCGCGAGGATGTTTATTCAATTGGTAGGCCTTAATCTACTCGTCTTTGATCGTGAATCTCCCAGGTTTGCACTTATTACTCAATTGCTGTTCTTTATCCCTTATTCATTGCTTATTTGGGGATGGATCTACTGGCGCCTTGATAATTTTGTAAATGCCACGAATCAAAGACATTTCAGATTGGATTGCGAGAGAGATGATCCGCGACCTATTGATTACTTTGTAGCGTCATTCACCTCTGTATCCGATCCGCCCATCAGTTCCATCAAGGGGCGTTCTGCTCGGGCACGAATATTGATCA
>NZ_JAGQCQ010000095.1:0-11130 GCF_024346275.1 Cyanobium sp. BA20m-p-22 | reverse complement strand
ATCCAGGCAACCCTGACCAGTCCATCTGTTCAACGGCCAAGCCCTGAATCGCCCGTACCCCATCCTCACCATGCCGAAAATTTCCAAGCGCTTCGCTGCCCTCAGAGCCACGGTCGAAGACCGCAGCTACGCCCCTCTCGAGGCGATTGAGCTGGTCAAGACCACCGCCACCGCCAAGTTTGATGAAACCGTCGAGGCCCATGTGCGCCTCGGCATTGATCCCAAATACACAGACCAGCAGCTGCGGACCACCGTGGCCCTGCCCCACGGCACCGGCCAGACCATCCGCATCGCCGTGATCGCTCGCGGTGAGGCAGTGGCTGCCGCCAAGGCCGCCGGCGCCGACCTGGCCGGCGACGACGACCTGGTCGACCAGATCGCCAAGGGCGCAATGGACTTCGACCTGCTGATTGCCACCCCAGACATGATGCCGAAGGTGGCCAAGCTGGGCCGGGTGCTCGGCCCCCGGGGCCTGATGCCAAACCCCAAGGCCGGCACCGTCACCACCGACCTGGCCGGCGCCATCAACGAGTTCAAGGCCGGCAAGCTGGAGTTTCGGGCCGACCGGGCCGGCATCGTGCACGTGCGCTTCGGCAAGGCCAGCTTCGATTCGGCCAAGCTGCTCGAAAACCTCAAGGCCCTGCAGGAGACCATCGACCGCAACAAGCCCAGCGGCGCCAAGGGCCGCTACTGGAGGAGCCTGTATGTGACCTCCACCATGGGCCCCTCGGTGGAAGTCGACTTCTCGGCTCTGCAGGACATCAAGCAGGACGCCTGAGTCTCCGTTCCAGCTGCTTGAACAGCAGCGATGCGGCGGTGGTCATCACCAGGTACACCAGGGCCACCGCCAGATACACCTCAAAGGCCCGGTAGCTGGTGGCCACCACCAGCTGCCCCTGGCGGAACAGTTCGTTGAAGCCGATCACCGCCGCCAGGCTGGTGTCCTTGATCAGGGTGATGAACTCATTGGCCAGGGAGGGCAGCACCCGCTGCAGCGCCTGGGGCAGGATCACCATCTGCAAGCTGGGGATGGGCCGCAGTCCGAGGGCTTTGGCCGCTTCCCATTGGCCGCGCTCAATCGAGCTGATCCCTGCCCGCAGGGTCTCGGCCTGGTAGGCCGCCCCGTTTAGCCCCAGGGCCAGTACGGCGGCGGCGAAGCGGTCCATCTGGAGGGTGAGCCCCAGTTGCTGGGCCAGGGCCGGCACGCCGAAATAGATCACGAACAGCTGGACCAGGATCGGTGTGCCGCGAAAGAAGTCGACGTAGACCCGGCTGCAGCGCTGAACCAGCGGATTTGCTCTCAGCAGCCCGGTCGCCACCAGGGCGGCACCGATCAGGCTCACACTGAAGGAGCAGAGGGTGAGGGCCAGCGTCACCCCGGCGCCGCGCAGCAGATTGCGCAGCAACTGCATCAAGTCGAGCCCCGCACTGCCGCTGCGGCTGTCGAGGGCCGGGGCGCGTTGCGGCAGTGAAGGCGGAGCCTGGCCAAACCAGCGCTGGTAGATGCGGGCGTAGCTCCCATCGGCCAGGAGCTGGCCCAGGGCCCGGTTCACCGGGGAGCTCAGCGGAGAACCCTTGGGGAAGGCGATGCCGTAGAAGTCGGAGGTGAGGGGCTTGCCGGCGATCTCAATCCCCTTGAGCTCAGCGGTTTCAATCGCGTAGAGGGTGGCGGGCAGGTCATTGACGTAGGCCTCCACATTCCCGTTCAGCAGTTCCTGCAGGGCCAGGGGGCCTGAATCAAAGGTGCTGAGCCTGGCGCCGGGTACGGCAGCCATGGCCTTGGCTCCGGTGGAGCCGATCTGCACGGCGATCGTGCGACCTTCGAGATCCTTGAGGGTGCTGATGCCCCGGGTGCCATCCCGCACCACGATGCCCAGGCCGGCGGCGAAATAGGGCCGCGAGAAGTCGACCGTCTCGGCCCGCTCCGCGGTGATCGTCATGGCGCTGATCGCCAGGTCGAGGTTGCGCACCTGGAGGGCGGGGATCAGGCCATCGAAGGGCAGGGGGGTGAGCTGGAGGCGGTGACCACTGCGTTTGGCGATGGCTTCGATCAGCTCGATGTCGAAGCCGCGCAGTTTGCCGCTGTCCCCATCCGTGAAGCCGAAGGGGGCGTAGCTCGGATCGGTGCCCACGTTCCAGAGCGGCTGGGCCCGCCCCGGCGCAGCCAGAGCCAGGCCCAGGGCCAGCAGCAGGGCCAGCAGGAGGCTGGGCAGCAGCAGCGCCATCCGGCGAGCAGGAGGGAGCATGGGGTCGGGGATCGGTTGGGGAATGGTCAGGGAATGGTCGCTGTGTAGTGTGGATGACTGGCTTAGGCCAGAAGGGCACGCGCCCTACCCCAGACAGCAGGTGGGTTCACGCCCGTAAGTCCTGCCGAGGTGATCGCGACAGGTTTGGCTCCAGGCAGGATTCGTCCGACCGGGTGGCAGAACAGGCAGCGGCCTCGAGTTGATCCCCCCCTCAAGGAGGGCTTCAGCGTCCCGGGCTGCGTTCCCCGCTTGTTCCCCCGATCCGTTCCTTCCCTATGGGCCGCACTCTGGAGAACAAGCAACAGATCGTCGAAGAGCTCAAGGGGCTCCTCGGCGAGGCCGAAATGGCGCTGGTTCTTGATTTCAAGGGCCTGACCATCAAGGAGATGTCTGATCTGCGGACCCGTCTGCAGGCCAGCAACGGCGTGTGCAAGGTGACCAAAAACACCTTGATGCGCCGGGCCATTGATGGCGATAGCGCCTGGTCGAATCTCGATTCCCTGCTCACCGGCACCAATGCCTTCGTGCTCGTCAAGGGCGACGTGGGTGGTGCGGTGAAGGCCGTGCAGTCCTTCCAAAAGGACACGAAGAAGTCGGATGTGAAGGGCGGCCTTTTCGAAGGTCAGCTCCTTTCCCAGAACGACATCAAGGCCATCGGGGATCTGCCCTCCAAGGAGGTGCTCATGGCCCAGATCGCCGGTGCGATCAATGCCGTGGCCACCAAGCTGGCCGTGGGTATCAACGAGGTTCCGTCCGGTCTTGCCCGGGCGCTCAAGCAGCACGCCGAAAGCGGCAGCTGAGCTCAAGCGACTTCCCCTTTCTGTTGCTGATTCCCAACCATGTCTGCTACTACCGACAAAATTCTCGAATCGCTGAAAACCCTTTCGCTGCTTGAGGCTTCCGAGCTCGTCAAGCAGATCGAAGAGGCCTTTGGCGTGTCTGCCGCCGCATCCGCTGGCGTGGTGATGGCAGCAGCTCCTGCAGCTGCTGCTGAAGCCGTTGAAGAGCAGACCGAATTCGACGTCATGCTCGACAGCTTCGACCCCGCCGCCAAGATCAAGGTGCTCAAGGCCGTCCGCGAGGTCACTGGCCTCGGCTTGGGCGAAGCCAAGGCCCTAGTTGAAAGCGCCCCTTGCGCAATCAAGGAAGGCATCGCCAAAGGCGACGCCGAAACCATCAAAAAGGCCGTTGAAGAAGTTGGCGGCAAAGTCACCATCAAGTGATCTAGCCCCAGCTGATCCAGCCCTGATAGCTCGGCCGGCCCCGAAGGGGGCCGGTTTTTTTTGTGCGCTGGTTCTAGAGCGAGCCCTAAAAACCAGCGAGACAAAAAAAAGCCCCGCCGAAGGCAGGGCTTTGAGTTGGAACGATTCCGGGAGTCTTGCCTCGTTTCGACCCCGGAAGAGCGTTCCCACTCCTCACACCCCAGAAACTTAACGGTGGGATGGGGATGGGGCCAGGTCGGGGAGGCCTCTCTGCCAACTGTCACTCGCGGAAGGGGATCACCGGCAGGCGGATCGGCCCCTGGGCGAGCAGCTTGCTGCGCTCAGCCCTGGTGGGCTCTGACGGCAGCGGTGGGGGCGCCATCGGTGGCTGGGCTGTCGTGGCCAGGGAGCCATTGGCACTGGCCAGCAGCAGGGGCAGGGGGATGGGGTTGGCGAAGTAGACGTGGTTGAGGGTCTGGGCGTTGAAGCTGCGTCGCTGCAGGTCCCAGCCAGGTTCGAGTGTCAGCGCCACAAAGCCATCCTTCTCTCGCAGGGGCACCTGGGCCCTGCCCACCACCAGCACGGTGGCATCGCTGGGGGTGCTGGCCTCCAGCCGCAATTCCGCTCCGCTCTGGCGCAGCTGCAGCCGGTAGCGGCTGGCCAGATCCTGATCGCCGATGCGCAGGGAGTAGCCGTTGCTGTCGAGGTAGCGGTTGCAGATGCCGGTGAAGTTGAAGCGGTTGAGGGCCGGCTCGGTGAGCCCGTCAGGACGCTGCTCCCAGCAGAGGGGCTGGGGCCTGATCTGCTCCAGCACTAGCAGGTTCCAGCTGTTGCTGCCCACGGGCCTGGCCAGCACGGCGAAGCGGCTGGCATCCAGCGGCTGGCTGGTGAACACGTTGGCCGCCTGGGCCAGAGGGCTGATTGCGGCCAGGCCCAGGGCGGCCAGGGCCAGGTAGGTTCGAAGGGGTTGGCGACTGGCTGGGCCTGGGGCGGGGGAGGCCATGGCGGGGCTGGGGTCAGGCAGAACCGTTCTCTAGCGAACTTTCAGGGGGTGTCCAGTGGCTGCTGAGCCGGTAAAAGTGGTGGCCGCAGCCTGTGACGGCGCCTGCAGTGGCAATCCCGGCCCCGGGGGCTGGGGGGCCTTGTTGCGCTTTGAGGACGGCTCGGTCCATGAAATGGGCGGGGCCGAGCGGGCCACCACCAACAACCGCATGGAGTTGACGGCTGCCCTGGCCCTGCTGGAGGCGCTCAGGGAGCTGCCCCACGATTCCGGCCTGACGATCCGCACCGACAGCCGCTATCTGATTGATGGCTACAGCAAGTGGATCCAGGGCTGGAAGCGCAAGGGCTGGCGCACGGCCTCCGGTGGCGTGGTGCTCAACCGGGACCTGTGGGAACAGCTGGATCAGGCCCGGCTGCCGGGGGTGGAGCTGGTGCATGTCAAAGGCCACAGCGGTGATCCCGACAACGACCGCTGCGATGCCATCGCCGTGGCCTTCTCCCATGGCCAGATGCCGGCCATGGCGGCTGGGGAGGTAGTGGCCAGCGCCCGGATCGAAGCCGATGTGCCGCCGCCTGGCCTGCAACAGCTGCTCAGCCGGCTGGAACTGGCCGACCGCCTCGCCGACCAGGGCTACGGCCTCAATCTGGTGGAACTGGCCCAGCTGGTGGAGCAGCCTTTGCAGCAGCTGGAAAGCCGCAGCGACCCCTGGGTGTGGCGGGATTGGCAAGTGCTGCCCCTGGGGGGTGGGCGCTGGCGTTTGCAGAGGAACGAGGGAGGATTGGCGGATCGGGAGTAGGCGGCGGGCGATGGCGAATCCAGCTGGGGCAACCAATACAGGTGCTCTCTATCAACGGTTGCTCGGCCCCCTGCTCAGCCGCGATGAGGGCGCCGATGCCGAGCAACTGAGCCAGCTCACCCTCACGGCCCTGGGCCAGGCCTCCTTGCGGCGAACCTGGCCCATCGTCAGCGGCGCCCTGGCCGGCCTGGCGGCGGAGTTGCAGCACCCCGATCCCAGGCTGGAGCAGAGTCTGTTTGGCTGCCGCTTCGCCAATCCGGTGGGCCTGGCCGCCGGTTTTGACAAAAATGGGGTGGCGGCTGCCATCTGGCACCTCTTCGGCTTCGGCTTTGCCGAGGTGGGCACGGTGACCTGGCACGGCCAGCCGGGCAATCCCAGGCCGCGGCTGTTTCGGCTGGCGGCGGAGCGGGCGGCCCTGAACCGGATGGGTTTCAACAACGATGGGGCCCAGGTGCTGCGCCGCACCCTGGAGCGCCAGCAGTTGCCCCCGCCCGGTCGGCGCCCCGCCGTGCTGGGGATCAACCTGGGCAAATCGAAGCTCACCTCGCTGGAGCTGGCTCCAGACGACTACGCCTCCTCGCTGGAGCTGCTGTCGCCCCTGGCCGACTACGCCGTCATCAACGTCAGCTCGCCCAACACGCCCGGCCTGCGGGAGCTCCAGGAGGAAACCCTGCTGCGGCGCCTGGTGGAGCGGCTGCGGCGGCTTCCGGCCTGTCCGCCGCTGCTGGTGAAGATCGCCCCCGACCTCGAGGACGACGCCATCGATGCGATCGCCCGCATCGCCTACGAGGAGGGATTGGCCGGGGTGATTGCCGTGAATACAAGCCTCAACCGCTTCGGCCTGGAGCAGCGCCGCTTGGCCCAGACCGGCCGCACCCTGGCCCAGGAGGCCGGCGGGCTGAGCGGTGCCCCCCTGCGGGCCCGGGCCCTGGAGGTGTTGCGGCGGCTGCGGGCCACGGCCGGCCCTGCCCTTCCCCTGATCGGAGTGGGCGGCATAGATTCGCCTGAAAGCGCCTGGGAGCGGATCGCCGCCGGGGCTTCCCTGGTGCAGGTCTACACCGGCTGGATCTACTCGGGGCCGGCCCTGGTGCCCCAGATCCTGGCGGGTCTGGCCTGCCAACTTGAGCGCCATGGCCTGGCCCATATCGGCGCAGCTGTGGGCTCCGGCCTGGCCTGGCGGTGAACTCTCGATAACCTTCAGGCGGTGGTTTGGGAGTCCCGTTGGTCGTTGCACGCTTGCAGGAGGAGTGGCAGACGCTGCGGTCTGAGCTGTTTCCCACCAAGGTGGTGCTCGATCTCAGCGACCTGGTGCTCACGGCCCAACGCCTGCCGAAGGCCAACCAACCCCTGGACGCCCCTTGGATAGTGCCCTTGCCGGCGGCCACCTGCCGGGGGGGCAGGCCCCTCCAAACGGAGGCCCTGGGTGATTTCATCGGCGACCTGCTGCTGAGCTACGGGGAGATCAAGGCCCTTTTGAGCGTGGTCCTGCCGGCGCCGGCCTGTTACTGGCGGGCATTGCAGTGGCCCCTCGCTGCCTCGCCCCTCTCGGCCTGGCCCCTAGAGCCCGCGCGGCAGCTGCGAGAGCTCCAGCCCGATCTGGGCCTGCCCTTCGCGCTGGAGCAGGGCTGGCTCGACGTCATGCCAGTCCAGGGCGGTGACGTCGATGCCCTGGTGGTGGCCATCGAGCGCCAGCTGCTGGCGGATTGGCTGGAGGTTTTCAACATTGCGGGGGTGCACCTGGGTCGGCTCGTGCCGGCCCAGGTGGCCTGGATGGTGGGCCTGCAGGAGCGGCTGCTGGCGGCGGATTCAACGACCCTGGTGGGCCTGTTGCTGCCCGAGCCGCAGGCCCTGCGCCTGCTGGTGTGGCGCGATGGGGTGCCGCTCTACGAGCGGCTGCTGAGCGGGGAGCTGGAGCAGTGGCTAGGCCAACTCGAGGCCTGCCTGCGCTTTCTGCGCTGGCAGCAGGGGATGCAGGCCACGGGCTCCATTGAGCTGCTGCTGGCTGCAGGGCTGGCCGCCGGCCTGCAAGAGCGGCTGCAGCTCGGCTGCCCCCAGCCGCTGGAGCTGCTCGATTCTGGCGGCTATGGAAACCTGGCCCTGCGCGGTCTGGCGCTGCTGGAGGGGGCCCGATGAGCGCCCAGTTGGATCTGGCTGCGGGGGTGGACCTGCTGCGGGAGCGGCGCCGGGAGCTCGGCCTGGCCGATCCCCAGGAACTGCGGGCAAGTCAACGGAGCCAGCTGGTCCGTGGCTGCGGCTGGGCGATGCTGCTGGTAGGTGGGGTGGCCCTGATGGGAGTGCTGCTGACCATGCGAGCCCAGTCTGTGCTCGCTTCGCTCGATCGGGAGGCCCTGGTGGAGGCGAAGGTGGCCGAGCTGGAGCAGGCTCTCAATGGCCGCAGGCGGTCCCTGGAAAAGCTGGGCAGTGTCAATCGCACCCTGGCCAATGCCCTGGTTGCAAACCGTTCAGGCTCGGCGCTGATGCGGGATCTGCAGCTGCGGGTGCCCCAAGGGGTGCGGCTGCGGGAGGTCAAAATCCTCACCGATAGCCTGGAGATCAAGGGCGAAGCGCGGGACCCGCTCAGCTTTGGGCGCATCAATGCACTGCAGCTGCAGTTGGCCCGCTCACCCCTGCTCGACCCCCAGGGGGTGGTGTTGAGCCAGGCGGAGCGCATCCGCGGCGAGGGTTCCCAGGCCATGGGATCAAACCAGGTGGGCTTCCTGGTCACCGCCAGGTTGCGGCCGCCGCTGGCGGCAGGCCAGGAAGCGCTGATCCTCCGGCAGCTCGGCGCTGATGGCATGGTGCGCCGGCTCCAGTTGCTGCAAGGGGAGGGACTGCTGCCATGACCAACTTGCAGGCCCCTGCTGGTGAGGAACCGGCCCTGGCCGGCAGCCGCCTATCGCCGCGTCAGCTGCTGCTGCTGCCCCTGGCGCTGGGCGGGGTGGTGGCGCTGGCGTTGCTGGGGGGCTGGGTGATTCCCCAGCTGCAGAAACTCAACGAGGCCAACCAGCGTCAGGCCCAGAAGCAGGCCACGGCGGCCGGGATTCCGCTGCTGCGGCAGCAGCTGGATCAAACAATCACCGCGACCCAAAGCGCCGAGTTGCAACAGGCCCGCCTGCTGGCCCTGATCGCGGGCAGTGGGGATCTGGCCACCTTCCTCACCCAGGTTGATCGGCAAGCCCAGCTCCACGGCGTGCAGCTCGATGTGCTCCAGCCCGCCCAGTCAAAGGGCGCCCCAGGGGAGGCCGCCCCGCCCACCCCCGCAGCCCCGGCTGAGCCGCCCGATCCCCTGGCCGGTGCGGGCCTGCAGGCAACCCAGATGCAGCTCAAGGCCGTGGGGGCCTATCCAAGCCTGCTTGGCTTCATCCGGGCGATGGAGCGGTTGAGCCTGCTGGTGCGGCAGAGCGGCTTCACGCTGCAGCAGGTTGGGCCCACGGCTGGCCAGGCCCCCGCCGCCGCTGAGGCTCCCGCTGACCCCGCCGCCGCCGCTGATTCACCAGCAAACTCGCCAGCTTCCCCCCCACCCCCTGCCGCCGCGCCGGCCCCAGCCCCCACGGCGATGACCTTCACCCTGACCCTCTACAGCTCCAGCAAGACTGGTTCCAGCCAGCCTTAAGCGGGCCCAGGGGCCTGGCGGGGCGGGGTTCTGGTGGATACCATCGAGCCATTCCCGGGAAGGCTGGCCTTGGTGGCTCGGATCGGCTGCGCCTGGTTGTCGCTGGTGGTGGCGACAACGCCCCTGCTGCTGCCCGCCAACCAGGTGCTTGCCCAGGCCCGCCGGCCGGCTCAGGCGGCTAACCCTGGCCCACAGGAGGCAATTGGTGGGCTGCAGCTGAAGGTGCGGCGCCTGCCCGATGCGGTGGAGTTGGTGCTGGAGCAGGCCGGCCTAGGGGCTTCCCTGACCCAGCAGCCCCTGGCCGATCGCTGGCAGGGGGATCTGCGCACCGATCGCCCCCGGGCCCTGAAGGTGGGCCCCCAGTCGCTGGCGCTGCCGGCTGAGGGTTTCGAGCGCATCAGCTTCGAGGGCAGTGGTGAGAATTTCCGGCTCACGGTGACGCCCGTGGCCGGACGCCCCCTGGCCTCGCCGGTGATCAGCAGCGACGGTCGGGACCTGGTGGTGAGCTTCCCGGCCCAGCCCAATGTGCTCTCTCAGACGGCGCGCCCCAACTTGCGGCAGCCCACCCCGGTGCCCATCGAGAGCTTTGTGCCCCCCCTGCGGCCCCGGGCCGTGGCACCGCCGCTGGGGGATATGGCTGTGGGCACGATGACGCTTCAAAATCGCGGCTACATCCGATTGAGTGGCCCTCCCGTAACCCTCACCACGCGGGGAGCTAACGCCAGAGATGTGTTGATGGTGCTGGCCCAGCTGGGTGGATATGGGTTTGTGTATGTGGATAATCCCCCTACAAGCCAGAATTCCTTCCCTGGTCAGGGCGCTGGTGCGTCTGCTGAATCTTCGCCTGCAAACAAAGATGCACCAAGGGCCCAGCCTGTCACCGTCTCATTTCGGGGTGAGGCCTATAGCAGGGCCCTCAATGCCATTCTTATGGGCTCGGGCCTGCAGGCAAGGGTGGAGGGAAATACAATCTTTGCAGGGCTCAATGTATTGTCTAAATCATTCGGTCCCCAGCTTTCCAAGGTTTATCGATTAAACCAAGTCAGCGCCAACTCCGCCGCCGATTATCTTGCCAACCTAGGCGCTTCGGTTACTAAAACCAATACCATCACCACCGCTATTACCCAGGGCGCCAATCAAAGTTCGGCTGTCATCGGGGCTGCTTCCAGTGCCACCACCCAATCAAGTAGTCAGACCATGGTGGAAGCCTATGGAGCTTCTACTGGCCCCCTGGTGGGCCTGCGGGCAACTACCGACACCAGGCTGGGAACAATCACTTTAGTGGGAGATTCTTCGGTCATCCTCATCGCCGAGCAATACCTAAAGCAGCTTGATCTGCGCCAGCGCCAGGTGGCGTTATCCTTGAAGATTTTAGATGTCAATTTAGATAACGACTCGACAATGAGCAATAGCTTTGCGATTCGATGGGGCAATAATTTTATCGTCAATGATAATGGCCAGCTGCTTGGGGCGTTTGGCAATAATTTGCCGCCAACGTATAATTCTGCGACAGGAAGTTTTTCTAATCCGCAACAGAATCCTGGCGGTGCCTATCCTAAAAATGAATTTTATGATTTCTTGAAGGCGCAAATAGTTTCTTCGAATACCAAATTATTGGCCAGTCCCACCTTAATTCTTCAGGAAAATGCTGAGTTGTTGCGTGAGGGAGAGGAAACTGCGGGTCAGTCTTCCCAGGCTGGTAGTGGTGTTGTTCAGGGTGTCTCGAATATTGGTTTGGACAGGGCAATTGGGCGCCGTAGGGCTAATGAGGGTGTGGTTCGTGTCGGAACTAATGTGGTTACTGATTACCAAACGCAAACGACCCTGGGTGCCATAGCTTGCACTCCTGTGCTGTCGACCGCTGGTTTGATTTTGGGTGCCAGGGTTCAAAAGATTGATGACAATGGTTTTGTGACATTTGTGCTTTCCCCCAGCGTCTCGGCAGTGACAGCAAGGGAGCAAGCTCCAGCTGGATGCGGTTCTCCGCTTAATATTCTTAGTATTCGCAGCCTGGACACAGGTGCCCTGCGGGTGCGCGACGGTCAGACGCTGATCATGACCGGTGTAATTTCCGATTTTGATCGTGCCGAGGTGAGGAAGTGGCCCATCTTGGGCGATATTCCATTTATTGGCTCGCTGTTCCGTTCCAGCGGCAATGTTCGTGAAAAACGTGAATTGGTGATCATGGTAACTCCCAAGATCATCGATGACGAAATGGGTGGTGCCTATGGATATGGGTTCAGGCCTGATACGGAAGAGGCCAGGCGCAT
>NZ_JAGQCQ010000094.1:0-11157 GCF_024346275.1 Cyanobium sp. BA20m-p-22 | reverse complement strand
GACCTTGTTGGACTATATATCGTCGCGAGGATGTTTATTCAATTGGCAGGCCTTAATCTACTCGTCTTTGATCGTGAATCTCCCAGGTTTGCACTTATTACTCAATTGCTGTTCTTTCTCCCTTATTCATTGCTTATTTGGGGATGGATCTACTGGCGCCTTGATAATTTTGTAAATGCCACGAATCAAAGACAGTTCAGATTGGATTGCGAGAGAGATGATCCGCGACCTATTGATTACTTTGTAGTGTCATTCACCTCTGTATCCGATCCGCCCATCAGTTCCATCAAGGGGCGTTCTGCTCGGGCACGAATATTGATCATCGTTCACGGCTTTGTTGTTTATGACATTATGGGATTGACGCTTTCCAGAGCTGTTGCTTTGATTCAATCTAAGTGACTTTGCGTTTCAACAACATCTCCAAGAGCATGTCACTCAGATCCACCCCTTGGTCTTTGCCGGCATCAGCATTTTCCTTGGAATTGACATCCAAGATCGTGACGGTGTTGGATTGCGGGATTGAGGATTTGTCGGAAAACTGTTGAGGCCTGATGCTCCTTAGTGCCTTTATAGTGGTTGTATCCCGAGGCGCTTAGCAATCAATTCAAAACCAAGTTCGTTCTTGAATTGCTCAATCTCATCAAGTACCCCAGACAACCTAACCTTTTGCCAGACACTGCTGTTGTTTCGCGCAGGAGCGCACGTAGCCGTCAAACCAGATGACGCGCGCAGCCGGACTGGCCAGCTCGATGGCCGGTGTGGGAAATCCGCCCCGATGCGCCAGCGCACGCCAGTACTCCTCGTGCTCCTCCCAGCGGCGATTCGGAAACTTGCCGCATCAGGAGCATCGGCGCAGAAAGCATCCGGTTGCAGCAGGCTGAACCCCGCCGCCCGCCAGTGAGTCCTGGGGGTCGGCGCCGTTCAACCCGCAAGAGCCAACCTCGCCAATGGCGAGGCGCCCAACAAGACGCCCAAGCATTACAGCGACAGACCGAATGGCAGACCAATAAGGCCGCAGTTGCCGCCGACATTTAGCAAAAGCAGAATTTGCCTAGCCCCCGGCAAATTGAGGCTCAAGGATAACAATAGGCTCTGGAACACTGGCAAGGGAAAGAAAAGCCCCTAATTATATCCCCAGCCAAGTAGCTCTTATAATCAGCTGCCATAGAATGGCGACTAAGCAACTCACCATCGTGAGCAAAGCACAGAACCGGATCCGCTCGGGCCACAACTCATCTGACCATCAAGCAGCGCACTGGCTTCTTGCACTCCTGCGTTTATCTACCCCAATCCATACACCTCTAGTGGCACATGCCATCCCTTTACTTTATGGCTACCTAAAGGCACCACAACCAGCTCCGGCGGCAGCAGCTGGCGCAATTCAGCGCTGATCAAAATGCTGTGGTCTGGAAACTGGCGCGTAAGACCCTCAAGCCGGCTGGCGATATTTACCGCAGAGCCAATCACTGTGTACTCCATGCGCTGGGAAGAACCCAGATTGCCGGCTACCACCTCACCCACATGAATGCCGATGCCATGACGTAGGGGCGGCTGGCCCGCAAGCTCCAGCTCCTGGTTGAGCCGCCCCAAGCTGAGCTGTATCGCCTGGGCAGCCCGCACCGCCGCTAAAGCCTCCGCCGCCTCCCCTCGGCTGCAAGGCAAGCCAAACTCCGCCATCAACGAATCGCCAATGAACTTGTCGACCAACCCCTGCTCAGCGATCACCGCCTGGGCTAAGCCATCAAAATAACGGTTAAGCAGGGCAAACAAATCCGCCGCCTCAAGCCGGGCACTGAGGGGTGTAAATCCGACTAGATCGGTGAACAGCACTACACAGCGAGCGCGCTTACCGCCCAGCTGCGTCCAAACTGGGCCGGGCGCCCGCAAGATGTCCTGGAGCAGGGCAGGCGAAATCCGTTTGCTGAGCAGCTGATGCAAAACCTGGCGCTCCCGGGCCTCGCGCCAGCCCAGGGCAGCGCTGCTCCATCCCCCCGCGAGGCCAGACAGCAACAGCAGACTTGACAGGGGCAGCCAGAGAAGGGCAGTCCACCAGACCAGGGCCGCCAGCAGGACCGCAGCGCTCAGCCAGCCCAGGCTGAGCAGCGTGGCCTGCCGCGCCGTGACCACCCGCGTCAAGCTCCAGGCCAGCAGCGCGGCCCAGCTCAACAACAACGCCAGCTGGCCGGGATCGGGCAGGAACTGAATCGAATTGCCGGCCAGCGCACTGGCCAAGGCAGCCGCCTGCACCTCCGTACCGCTCTGGGGCCCGAAGGGTGTCTCCAGCTGACCGCCCAGCTCAGCGGCCGTGGCACCGATCACCACGGTGCGGCCACGCCAAAAGGCAGCGGGCTGCTCCAGCAGCTGCCAGGCCGGCACGGTAAGCAGGGTGCCGGCCGGCCCTGGAAAGTTGATTCCCCTCACGGGCGTGGGCGGGGCCTGAGCGCTGGCGGCCCAGGCAAGCGCTTGGGGCAGGGGAGATTGGAAGCCAGCCAGATGGTCTGAAATCCAGTCACTACCTGGGATGGCATCAGTAATGCCCTGGGGGCTCTGCAGCAGGTTGGTCAGTCCCACAGCTGTGCCGGCGTACAGGGGCATTTGCAACTGCACCTGCTCCAGGTCTTGCTGACTGCTGCCCGCGGATGACGCTGCTAAGACAAGCTGAGACCGCCAGGGCGCCAAACGGCGCTGAAAAGCTGCGTCATCGGCCGGGCCGAAACGGCTGGGCTGGGCTAACACCAGGTTGAACACCACCCGGCGAGCACCCCGCTCCAGCACGGTGGCCGCCAGCTCAGCCTGCAGCGCCCGCGGCCAGGGCCACTGCCCCATAGTTCGCCACAGGGGAGAAGCCTGACGTTCCTCCGGGCTGAATAGGCGATCAAGGTTGATGGAATCGGCATCGATCGCCACAACGACCGGTGCCCCAGGATCAAGGCGCACCCCCCGCAGCCGAAAAAGTTGCGCCTGCAAGAACGCATCAAGGGCCACCAGCAGTTGGCCGGGTGGCGAGGGGCGCAGAACCGGCTGAACCAGCAGCAGCCCGGCGAACAGGGCCAGCCCCCACAAGGGCGGTCGCCTCACCGGGCAGACACCGGCGTGCTGATGCCGAGCTCCTTCTCCAGAACAGGCAGGGTGTCCATTGGGGCAGAGAAGCCATTGAGCAAGATGCTCTTCTGACGCCGTGCGGCGGCTTCCTGGGTGGTCAGGCGGGTTTTGGCCCAGGCGCCGTTTTCGTAGGCCAGCTGCTCACCGCTGCGCAGGATCTTGCGCTGACCGTCCGTGGTGGTGCAGGCCACCTCGCCCTCCCAACTGAAGATCTTCAGGCTGGTGTCACTTGCCTCGATAAAAACCGTAGTGCCGACGATCGAAGCCGTGGCAACTCGGGTATGGATCGTGAGCGGCGCGCCGCCCTTGGTGCCCGGATTAACCCAGGCAATGATTTGGCCGCGCTGCAGATCGAGGCGCTGGCGACCCAGCCGCAGCACCGCATCCCCGCCCAGGCGAAAGCTGCGGCCACTGGCAAGCTGCACCTGCATCCGCCCGGGCTTCTGGGTGCGCAATACGGAGTCGTAGGAGATGATCTGACCAAGGCGGGCCGGGCGTTCACCACCCTGGGGCGGCTTGATGAAAGCCGGCTTGCTGGGCACGTCCACCACCCGGGGAGCCGGGGTTGCCGCCTCCAGGGGAACGATGCCGAGCACCACAGAACCGGAAAGTGCCAGAGCAATCCCAGCTAGAAGGCCCAGGCGTTTGCTGACGGAATGGGGCGTGTTCGGCAGGACCATGGCTGAATTGGGGCACTCCCAGAGCGCCCCCAGCCTGGCCACTTAGACCTCGACGCGCCACACCTGGTCGGAGGGCTGGAACCACAGGCCGATTTCGAATTCAGCGGTTTCGGGGGCGTCGGAGCCGTGGATCGTGCCGGGCTCGGCCTCGAGGGGCTTGGTGGCGCCAATGGGCTTGATGGCGATGAAGGAGCGTTCGGTGGCCATGGTGGAGGAGCGGCGGGATCGGGCCATCGACCGTGGCGGCCCCGCGCCCCCAGCAAGCACAGCGGCTTCGAGCGACTCAGTCCGCCGCAACGGCGGCGAAGATTCAAGCGCCGCCAGGCGCTACATCGACAGGGGCTTGCCACTGGGAGCCGGATCCACAACGCTTCATGCGAAGTCGGCGCGCTAGCGCCTCCGGGGCGTTGACAGAGCGTGACCAAGCAGGATGCTGATCAACTGCATACGGGTTTTGACCTGGTATTTAGTCCGGATGCTCTTGCCATACTCCTTGACCGTGTGGATGGAAATGGTCAACTGATCAGAAATATCCCTGTCTGAGGCACCTTGGAGCAGGAGGACGAGGACCTCCTGCTCCCTGGGTGTGAGGGACTGAGGGGAATTAACAATCACAGCAGGCCGCTGCATGCGACTTCTGGCTCGGCTGGAGACATAGGTCTTGCTGTTGGCAACAGCAAGTAGAGACTGCATCACTTCCATCTCAGGCGAAAGAAAGTCTTCCTCGCAAACCACGGCCATGGCGCCGCATTCCAGGGCAAAACCCGCATCCACTGCTTCGCTGGACAACACCATCAGGACCCTCAGATCGCCGACGGCCCGAACGGCTCTTCGGCACAGAGAAAAGCCGTTGCCTTCAGCCAGTTGGTCGCTGCAGATCAACAAGCCAGGGTTGCTCTGGCGAATGCGGCGAAAGGCCTCCTCTTCCGTAGAAGCGATTCCCTTAATGCGGTTCTGCACCGAGATCGAACGAATAATTGCCAGAAGTGCCAGGTGGCTTTTCATGGCGATTACGAAGCGGAGGCGAATATCACTGGATAGAATCCAGCTGAAGACCATTTTGCGATTTGGCTCCAGCAGATGCAGTCGGTCGGTAAAGTCCATGCCTAGAGCGGGAGGCCCCGTTGCCTAGGAGACCAACTGGAGGCTCAAGGACGGTTGCTATTTTATGGTCTGATCTTAGCAGGCGTATTGGCGAGAACAAAGTCAACCCCCGATGATTTAGTCGCGGCGCTGTCTTTGCTGCCTTGGGAACTTGGCTCTACTCGCTGCGCTGCCTCAACAGAGGCAATAACCACCAGGACCTGCCCTAGCAAGACCACGCAGGATCGAGTCTCACTTAGGCTTTGGGTGACCTCATCGGCAATCAGCTGAAGGTTCAGGTCGAACAACACAAAACCCATCGGACGCTGCCTAGGCGGGAGCCCGGGAAGGGCATCAACGCAGAGGCGGAGGCTCAAAGGTCACAGAACGTAGGTGGTCCCGCCTGCAGATGCGAATCACTGAGGGGGGATTACATAGGCTTGTGACCGCGCGCCATGGCGATTGCGATCGAGCCGCAACCGGTCTCCCCGAGGCTCTGCAAGGAGAGGATGCACTGTGAAGGCAGGACCCTGCCCCAACCTGCTGACTAGAAAGGATCGGTGTAGTGATGCACCACCCGCCACTTGCTTGAGACATGCCGCTGGTGCGCTCCATGCAGACCATGAAGCCCATCTGAACGGCTGTCGCGAAAACGATTGGCGTAGGGACTGCGCAGCTAGACCCCTTTGAAGACGGGCTTGCGCTTCTCCTGAAAGGCGCGTATTCCTTCCTTATAGTCGTCACTTGTGTAGACCTTCTCCCGCAACCCCTGAATCATTTCAAACATGTCCGCTGTCAGCGGAGCAGCCTGGGAAAGCAGTCTCAACTGTTGCTTGACTGCGGACTGAACCAGGGGAGATTTTGTGAGCATCAGCTGCACAAGCTCGTAAGTAAAGTGCTCAAGTTCCGACTCTGGGACGAGGTGGTTGAGGATGCCCCATCGAGCGGCATCCTCAGCCTTGATCGCACTTGCGGTGAACAGCATCTCCTTGAGCAGGTTCAAGGGCAGACGACGCATGAAGTGCAGCAGACCAGCAGTGTTGTAGGCCAGCCCAAGATTGGCTGGCGTAATCGCAAATGAGCAGCTTTCATCACCAAGGATCAAATCACAACTGAGAGCTAGATCGACAGCAGCACCCCAGACAGAACCATGGACCATCGCAATGACGGGGCCTGGGAACGATGCGATCGCCCGGAGCAACTGCTCGACCGGATCGCTGTACTGCAATGGATCCTCCCCCAAGGGTAATTCATTGATGTCATGGCCAGCCGACCAGACAGATGCATCGGAGGCAGCGCGGATCACGACGACCCGTACCCCATCATTCTGGAATTCGCAGAGGGACTGAATCAGCTCTTCAACAAGAGCTCGACTGAGGGCATTGTGCTTGGCCGGCTGATTCAGTGTCACCGTCCCAATCTGATTGGCAGACTGGCAAAGGATAAACATGGCAGAGTTTTGGGGGTGTTCTTAGTCCTTGCCGTTCAGGAGTGCAAGAATTGCGTCTCGGTCACCATCCAGTTCAGGTGGCGCCTGATGTTCCATACGTTCGGATACACTCGAGAGCTTGATGGGATTACCGGCAACCTGCAGATTGCCGATAACTGGATCTGCAATCGAAACGATCATGTGGCGTGCTGCCACTTGCGGGTCTTTGACGACCTCGGCGATGGTGTTGACCGGTCCGCAAGGCACACCTGCAGCATTGAGGGCCTCGATCCATTGCTGCGTGGACCGATTTTGCAGTGCACCTTCTATGTCTGCCTGCAGAACATCGACGTGGGCATGGCGGAGCGCGTTAGTCTTGTAGTCTGGGTTCTCCAGCAAGTCAGGACGCTCCAGCACTTGGGTTAGCAGACTGAATAGATGGTCGTTTCCTGCCGCGATCACAATGTTGCTGTCTTGTGTAGTGAAGACCTGGAACGGAGTGATTTCAGGATGACGTGAACCCTGCGGTTGAGCGACTTCCCCTAGGCTCAGGTAGGCGGGAATGGCATCTTCCAACAGCGACAATTGGCAATCCAGCATGGCGACATCCACCTTCATCGCGCCGCCACCCTGGCTGCGTTTGTAAATCGCCCCGAGGATCCCAATGCTGAGATAGAGCGCGGCTGTCATGTCACCGATCGAAACCCCCACCCGTGTTGGTGGAGCGCCAGGCTGCCCAGTCATGCTCATCACACCGCCCATGCCCTGCACAACCATGTCATACGCCGCCTGCCTGGAATACGGTCCGAAATCACCAAATCCAGAGGCGGCGCCATAGATCAGGTTGGGGTAGTTGGCATGCAAGGTGTCCCAGCCGTAGCCAAGTTTCTCCATCGTTCCCGGCCTGTAGTTCTCCACCAGCACATCGGCAATGCCGAGCAGCTTCTCAAAGATCTCCCGATCAGCAGGCTGCTTGAGGTTCAGAGCGATGCTCTTCTTGTCATAGTTGATCGAGGAGAAATAAAGAGACTTGCCGTTGACGAAAGGGCCGAAGGCTCTTGAGTCATCACCCGTTTCTGGGATCTCAACCTTGATCACCCTGGCACCCTGCTGAGCCAGGATCATGGTGCAGTAGGGTCCTGCAAGGACGCGGGATAGATCCAGGATTGTCAGCCCTTGCAGCGGTGGGGTAGAAGTGTCCTGCATACGAATTATGCAATCGTAATGTTGAAGTGATGCTGGCAAGAGGTGAACATCGACAACCCACCGATCGTGACCCTCTCAGCAGCAATCAGTTGTCACAGGCACCCGTCACTGGCGGTACCTCTTAGGGAATGGCTCTTCCTGCCTGACTCCGCTCAGACGTTGTGCGCGATCATCGAGCCATTGTCATTGATCAGACCCTTTGCAGTTGGGTAGACGAACGAAAGCAGTTCCCTGAGCTTGTCCTTCTTGCGTGTTCCGACATGGTCTTCGACAAGCCTCAGCGAAGTGGCCTGCCCAGAGCAGGGACCGTTGCTGGTCAGATACTTGCCATCCTGCAAGAAGTTGATGCTCGGATCCCGCACCAATTTGGCGGATGGGATCTCGCGCTCAAAGCGGTCGTATTGATTCATGTAGGTGGTGCAGCACACACCATCCAGCAGACCCGCGTGTCCCAGAACAAACGAGCCTGTGCAAACGGAAACAACGTACTTGCAGTCCGCTTGGGTTCCTACCTGATGAATGTAGCCGAGGGTTCCATTTGCCTTGAGTTGCTCCGTGGCTCTGGCTCCCACTCCCCCCGGCACGACAACCACATTGGCAGGCGGCGCATCGGCAAAGCTGAAATCAGGCAGGAATCTCATGCCGGATGACATTGACAACGGGGATGTTGTTGGCGCCACTGTAAAGATGTTTGGCAGCTTTCTAGAGGCGCCTGCGGATTCCTCACCGAAGCTATAGCTGAAATCTGCCTCCGTCATATCCTTGTCCTCCGGGTGATCGTCGAACGTCGTTGCCCACCAGAACATCTCCCAGCAGCCGACGACGTCCTGCTCTTCGGCACCGTCAAACATAACAATGGCGATATTCAGGTCGGTCATTTTGTTGGTCATTGGTCTCACCTGTGGGGGAAATGGAATTGGAATTGATAGCGCAGTCAGCGGGAGCTGAACATCTGTGGAGGTTCAAGGCGAGATGATCGACACCTCAGCGGAACATTGAGCGCTCGCCAGAGAGGGAGTAGTTGATGAAGATAGTCTTGATCTGGGTATAGAAATTTACCCCATCTTCTCCCATCTCGCGATCGCCGACGCCCGTGATGCCGACGCCACCGAAGGGAAGCTGCGCCTCGCCACCGATGGAGGGTTCATTAACATGGGCCATCCCGGAATGGGTATCCTGGGTGAAGCGCTGGGCAGTCACGAGGCCCTTGGTATAAATCGATGACGAAAGGCCAAAGGCCACCCCATTGGCAAGCTCGATGGCCTCCTCGTAAGTCGAGAATTCGCTCACCGCCAGCACGGGGCCGAACACCTCCTCCTGGAACAGGCGATGGCTGGGATTGACACCATCAAAGATGGTGGGCTCCAGGAAGTAGCCATTGCCGGCCGAAGTTGCCAAGCTCCCACCGGCGATCAGCTTCAGGCCTTCATTCTTCGCGATCTCGATGTAGGAGAGGTCGGTGTTCAACTGGTCCTGATCCACAACCGGTCCCATCTGGGTGGTCGGATCCAGACCGTTGCCCAGCTTCAAGGCCGTTGTGGCGGCAACAAGGAGCTCCAGAAACCTGGCCTTCACGTCCGTATGCACCAGCACTCGGGAGGTAGCGGTGCAGCGTTGGCCGCTGGAGCCAAAGCCGCCTCCGATCACGCCCTGGACGGCCCTCTCCAGATCGGCATCGTCCATGACGATAAGTGCGTTCTTACCACCCATCTCACAGGTGACCTTGGCGAGCTTTTTGGCGCCGTTTTCATACAACCGTGAGCCCACGGGATTCGATCCGGTGAAGGAAAGAACCTTGGTCGCCGGGTGGTTGACGATCGTATCGCCGATCTCGGCTCCGGAGCCAACCACCATATTCAGCACGCCCGCCGGCAAGCCTGCTTCCTCTAGAATCTCAATCAGGCACGATGCCGTCAGTGGCGTAGCGGAAGCGGGCTTGAAAACAACGCTGCAGCCGGCGACGAGGGCAGGGGCGATCTTCCAGCAGGGATTGGACCAGGGGAAGTTCCACGGCGTAATGATGCCCGCTACCCCGATCGGCTGGCGAATCGTGTAGGCGGCTGTGTCGACAGCCTCCGATGGCAGCACCTTGCCTCCCAGGCGATAGCCCTGGCCTCCACAGAAGTCAAGACAGTTGATCCCCTTGATCACCTCCCCCTTCGCCTCCGCGAGGATCTTGCCTTCCTCTCGCGTCAGAAGCGTGGCGATCTCATCGATGCGGGTGCGGGCAATCGCGACAGCCCTGGCAAGTATGCGACCGCGCTCCGGAGCGGGAACAGCCTTCCACATCGGCCAAGCCGCCTCGGCGGCGGCAATCGCCGCCAGGGCTTCAGCAATCTGGGCGGTTGGAAACTCAGCCACTACCTCACTGAGATCCGCCGGATTGACATTGCGCTGAACCTTGCCTGATCCGGTGATCCACTTGCCGTTGATATACGAACCCTGATGCGGCATGGGAAAGTCTCGGCGCAAGAATTACTCACTACATTTTGCCCGCGACCCCGAAAGGTAGAAATCGATCCGCCTCAAATCCCCCCTTAAGGGGGGAGTGATGTGGAGCGGACGTCATCCATGGCTCACCGGGCGGAGTAAGTCAGGGTCAGCAGAGCCAACCCGTCGAATCGGGCCGAACCGCAGCCCCGGCCACTGACAAGATTCCAGTCACGCAACCCGCCACAACCCAAAGGCCCGATGGTGCTCGCCAATCCCACCGGCACCTGGACCGCCGCCGACGGCGCCGCCCTTTACGGCCTCGAGCGCTGGGGGGATCCCTACTTCTGCGTCAGCGAGCGGGGCCATGTGATGGTTCAACCCCGCGGCGACCGGGGCGGCTCCCTCGATTTGGTGGAGCTGGTGCAGGAGCTGCAGGGCCGCGACCTGTCGCTGCCACTGCTGATCCGCTTCGACGACATCCTTGAAGACCGGCTAGAGCGCCTGCATGGCGCCTTTGAGCGGGCCATCGCCCAGTACGGCTACGGCGGCCGCTACCAGGGCGTATTCCCTGTCAAGTGCAACCAGCAGCGCCACGTGGTGGAGCAGCTGGTGGAGAGCGGCCGCCGCTGGCACTTCGGCCTGGAGGCCGGCAGCAAGGCCGAGCTGCTGATCGCCCTCTCCCTGCTGGACGACCCGGAAGCCCTGCTGATCTGCAACGGCTATAAAGACCAGCGCTACATCGAAACGGCGATCCTGGCCCGGCGCCTGGGCCGTCAGCCGGTGGTGGTGATCGAGCAGGCCAATGAGGTGGGGCGAATCATCGCCGCCAGCGGCGAACTCGGTGCCGCCCCCCTGCTTGGCATCCGCGCCAAGCTCTCGGCCCGCAGTACGGGGCGCTGGGGCAGCTCGGTGGGGGAGCGGGCCAAGTTTGGGCTCTCGGTGCCGGATCTGCTCACCAGCGTGGAGGCCCTGCGGGCCGCCGACCTGCTCGGTGAGCTGCGCCTGCTGCACTTCCACATCGGCAGCCAGATCAACGACATCGCCGTGCTCAAAGACGCCCTACAGGAGGCTGGCCAGATCTACGCCGAACTGACCCGTCTGGGGGCGCCGATGGGCTATCTCGACGTGGGGGGCGGCCTGGGCATCGACTACGACGGCAGCCGCACCGCCAGTGCCGCCTCCACCAACTACTCCCTGCAGAACTACGCCAACGACGTGGTGGCA
>NZ_JAGQCQ010000093.1:0-11187 GCF_024346275.1 Cyanobium sp. BA20m-p-22 | reverse complement strand
CGATCGCTTCGGCATGAGCGTGGAGGTGCGCACCGTGCGCGATCCGGAGCTGCGGGTGCAGGTGGTGGATCAGCGCACCGCCTTCGACAGCGATCCAGACGGCTTCAGTGAGGCCGCTGCGACCAGCCAGGACGCCCTGCAGGAGCGGGTGGTGGCGGCCCAACAACTGCTCAATCAGGTGCAGCTCGACGACGACCTGCGGCTGCGGATCAGCGCCGTCTGCGGCGAGCTGGATGTGGATGGCCTGCGCGGCGACATCGTCACCAACCGCGCCGCCCGGGCCCTGGCGGCCTTCGAGGGGCGCACTGAGGTGGACGAGAACGACGTGGCCCGGGTGGTGGCCTGCTGCCTGCGCCACCGCCTGCGCAAGGACCCTCTGGAGACGATCGACACAGGCGACCGGGTGGTAAAGGTGTTCTGCAAGGTGTTCGAGCGGCCCGACTCCGCCGACCGCAGCGCCTTCGAGCTGGCCCTGGCGGCCTAGTGCGCATCCTCGGCATCGATCCCGGCCTGGCCCGCGTTGGCTATGGGGTGATCGAGGTGGAGGAGCAGCGCGGCGGCGCCCAGCACCTGCTCGACTGCGGCATCATCCGCACCGAACCTGGCCGCAGCGAGGGCGAGCGGATGGTGGAGATCGCCCGCGACCTGCGGGTACTGATCCGCACCTGGAAGCCCCAGCTGGCGGTGGTGGAGAAGTTTTTCTTCTACCGCTCCAGCACCACGATCTCGGTGGTCCAGGCCCGGGGCGTGCTGATGATGACCCTGGCCCGCTTTGGCGTGGCGGTGGTGGAGTTTCCGCCGATGCAGATCAAGCAGGCCCTAACCGGCCATGGCCACGCCCAGAAAGATGAGGTGCTCGAAGCGGTGATGCGGGAGCTCAACCTCGACACCCCGCCCCGCCCCGACGACGCCGCTGATGCCCTGGCGGCGGCCCTGACGGGCTGGTTCCAGCGATGAGCGCCAGCGGCGGAGCCACCAAGGCGAGCCTGCGCCGCCACTTCCGGGCCCTGCGCCAGGGGTTGGTGGAAAGAGCCCAACCAGCCATTGAGGCCCAAGCCCAGAAGCAGGTGACAGACCTGCTGGCCGATGGCCGCCTACTTGGCCTCTACTGCCCCCTGCCCGGCGAAATCAACCTGCTCTCGCTGCAAAACCTGCTGCCTGGCCGACTGGCCCTGCCTGCGATCACGGCAGACCCGCGGGATCCAAGTGCCCGGTTGGTCTACCGGCCCTGGCGGGCAGGTGATCCCCTAGGGCCAGATGGCTGCGGCATCCCGGCACCGCTGGCCGGTGCTGGGGAGCTGCCAGCCCAGGCGCTGGGGCTGCTGCTGGTTCCAGCCCTGGCCTGCGACGCCTCTGGAATCCGCCTGGGCTATGGCGGTGGCTGGTATGACCGGTTGCGGGCCGACCCGGCCTGGGCCCAGGTGCCGGCAGTGGCGGTGCTGCCGCGGGGCTGCCGGGTGGAGCGCCTGCCCCGCGATCCCTGGGATGTGCCCCTCCAGGGCTGGCTGGATGAGGACGGCCTGGCCTGGCTGGACTGGTGAATGGGAAGAGTTGTTGACAAAGGCTTTACGGGGGCCGCAGTCGACTTCGCTCCTTGCCAAGATCAATTCACCGAACTGTCCCTGATTTGGACCTGTCTGCCTCCCGCTTCGCAGCCAACACCTTTTCAGCCAAATCCTCTGCAGCTAAACCCGTCTCGGCCCCGGAGCAGGTGCTGGCCGCCGAACTTCAGAATCGCGGCCAGAGCAACGACGCCCTCTCGATGATGGTGAGCTCGATGGTGCGGATGGTCCAGGCGGGCAAAAGTAGCGATAGTCGTTGGCAAGCCTCCTGATCCCGTGATGCGCCTGCGCCTCCTGCCAGCCTTGCTGTTCCTGGGCGTCGCGGCTGCGGCCCTGAGCCAGGCACCTGCCCTGGGCCATTCAATCGAAAGCAGCTTGGAGCGGGTCAGCAGCCTCACCGACCAACTGGTGCTCGAGAGCCGTTTCGGCAATGGCCAGCCCGCCGCCGATGCGGTGGTGCGCCTGATCTCGCCTGGCGGTCAGCCGATTGAGCTGGGCCGCACCGACGCCCTTGGTCAGCTCCGCTTCCAGGTGCCCCAGGACGCCACCGCCCACTGGGAGGTGCAGGTAGACCAGGGACCCGGTCACCGCGATTACCTGGAGCTGCCTGGCAAGGTTCACTCAGGCCGGGCTCCGGCGGGCAAGCCCGGCAGCCAGCCCCTGCAGCCGCTCTCCGATGGCCTGGGTGTGGGCCTGGGTCTCCTGGGCCTCAGCACCATCGGTGGGCTGATGGCCTGGCGTCAACGGCACCGGCCAGATCACCGGCCAGATCGCAACTGATGGCCGACCCCACGGGCAGTCCCGCCCTGGACCACATCGTTGAACGCCTGGCCGGCACCGCGGACCCCAGGCGCCGCTACGAATATGTGCTCTGGCTGGCCAAGAAGCTCGCCCCCCTACCTGAGGAGTTCCGCAACGAAGCATTCAAGGTGAAGGGCTGCGTCTCCCAGGTGTTTGTAGTCGGGGAGCTGGTCAACGGCACCCTTCATTGGCGCGGCGATTCAGACGCCGCCATCACCAAGGGGCTGCTGGCCCTGCTGATCGAAGGGCTGGAGGGGCTGACGCCGCAGCAAGCAGCAGGAATCGATCCGGCCTTCATCGCCGCCACCGGCCTGCAGACCAGCCTGACGCCGTCGCGGGCAAACGGCTTCCTCAACATCCTGCTGAAGATGCAGGCCCAGGCCCAATGCCTGGCGGCTTGACACAGCGGGCTGACTCCGCGGATTGACACCCTCAGTGCAACGGATTTCTAGGATCGCCGTTCCCCAATCCCCCAGCGCATGACCATCGGCATCGGCTTGCTCGGGCTCGGCACGGTGGGGGCAGGCGTGGCGGCCATCCTGGCGAGCCCGGAGGGGCGCCATCCGCTGGTGGCCGAGCTGGCCCTGCGCCGGGTGGCGGTGCGCGACCTGGCCCGCCCACGGCCGGTGGCGCTGGCGAGCGACCTGCTGACCACAGATCCCAGGGCAGTGATCGAAGACCCTGCCGTCGAGATCGTGGTGGAGGTGATGGGCGGCCTGGAGCCTGCCCGCTCCCTGATCCTGCAGGCGATCGCTGCCGGCAAGCCGGTGGTGACCGCAAACAAGGCGGTGATCGCCCGTTACGGCGAGGAGATCGCCGCGGCCGCCGCCGCCCATGGCGTGTACGTGTTGATCGAGGCCGCCGTGGGCGGGGGCATTCCAATCATCGAACCGCTCAAGCAATCCCTTGGAGCAAACCGCATCCAGCGGGTCAGCGGCATCATCAACGGCACCACCAACTACATTCTCAGCCGCATGGCGGCCGAGGGAGCGGCCTACGCCGACGTGCTGGCCGATGCCCAGCGGCTGGGCTACGCGGAAGCCGATCCCGCAGCTGATGTGCAGGGGGGGGATGCGGCCGACAAGATCGCCATCCTGGCCGGCCTGGCCTACGGCGGCAGCGTGCCCCGGGACGCCATCCCCACCGAGGGCATCGACCAGCTCGACGCCCGCGATGTGGCCTATGCGGCCCAGCTGGGCTTTGTGGTGAAGCTGCTGGCAGTCGCCGAGGCTATGCCTAATGAAGTGGCTTTGCCCAGCGCTGGTGGGCAGGCCGAGCAGCTGCTCGATGTGCGGGTCCATGCCACCTTGCTGCCCAAGGCCCATCCCCTGGCCGGGGTGAATGGCGTCAACAACGCAATCCTGGTGGAAGGGGATCCGGTCGGTGAAGTGATGTTTTACGGGCCTGGAGCCGGGGCCGGGCCGACGGCATCGGCCGTCGTGGCCGACATCCTCAACATCGCCGGCATCCGCCAGGTGATCCACCAGATGGGCAACCAGTTGGGAAACAAGATGGGCAGTGGCGGCCAAGCCCCCCTCGATCCGCTGCTGGCGGCCGGCAGCTGGCGCCCCTGCCGCCTGGTGGACAGCGCCATCACAAAACATCGCAACTACGTGCGGCTGCGCACCGGCGACCAGGCGGGTGTGATCGGCAAGATCGGCACCTGCTTCGGAGAGGCGGGGGTATCGATCCAGTCGATCGTGCAGTTCGAAACCCAGAGCGCCGGCGACGCCGAAATCGTGGTGATCACCCACGAGGTGTGCGAAGCCAACTTCCGCCAGGCCTTAGCCAGGATTACCGCCCTCAGCGACGTCCACGCCGTGGCCGCCTGTCTCCGCACCCTCTAGGCCTGGCCGTGGTCAGGTCTGCAAATCGCCACCTGCCCTGGCCAGCGAGGCCCGCGGCAAGCCACAGTGGCCCCATCAATCGAAAGCAATCCTTAAGCTTCTCCGCTGGTTCGATCCGTAAACGTCTTTTATGACCAGTACCACTTTTATGACCACTACCACCTGCTCCCCCAACTCGGCCGACCTTCACCAAGGAGCCTGCGTCCAGCTGGGCAGTGATGAGCAGCTCTATCAAGTGATCGGCATCGACCACCACCACGACCGCTGCTGGCTGCGCCGCTGGCCCCTGACCCGCCAGGGCTCGGAAGTCTTTGAAATTTCACTGCAGAACGTCAGCCTGGCCGCGCCCCATCGCTCTTAAATGGCCTCTACTTGAATGGCCCCTATCTGACCGTCGCCCCTTGCCCCGCGCCCTGCGGCTGATTCAGTGGCTGATCCAGTCGCCTATCAAAAAAAACCTGGCCCAGCCTCTCCCCCTGGCCCTGTTGATTGGCAGCCTGGGGCTGGGGCTTCTCCTTTCCAGCTGTAGGGCACCCCGGCCCAGCCATGAGGGGATCAAGCGCCTGGTGGTTGCCAGCAAAAACCGGGTCGACACTGTCGATCCAGCCGGTGGCTACACCTTCGGAGCCATGCAGCTTTTGAGCGCGATCGGCGATCCGCTCTATGCCATCAATGCCCGCGGCCAGCTGGAGCCGCGCCTGGCGCTAGCCCCGCCCCAAGTCAGTGCCGATGGCCTGACGGCCAGGGTGGAGCTGCGCCAGGGCGTGCGCTTCCACGACGGCACGCCCTTCAACGCTGCGGCCATGGTGTTCACCCTGGAGCGCTTCCTGGCGATCGGCAAGCTCAGTTATCTGCTGGGGGATCGGGTGAGCGGGGTGCGGGCCGTGGGGCCCTACACGCTCGAGCTGACCCTCAACCGCCCCTTCAGCGCCCTGGCAGAGCTGCTCAGCGCCGTCAACCTCACGCCCCTCTCGCCCAGCGCCTACCGCAATCACCGCAAGAGCTTCCTCAACGACCGCTTCGTCGGCACGGGGCCCTACCGGCTCAGCTTCTTCACCAACCAGCAGCAGCGGCTGGAACCCTTCGCCGGCTACTGGGGGGCCAGAGCCGCCAACGGCGGCATCGACCTGGTGTCCCTCAGTAATTCCACCGCCCTGTTCGGCGCCCTGCAGAGCGGCGAGGTGGACGTGTTGCTCTCCACCAGCCTGGAGATCGACCAGCAGGCGGCCCTGCGCCGCAGCGCCACGGCAGGCAAGCTGCAGGAGGGCAGCGGGCCAGCCCTGGAGATCGGCTATCTCACCCTGCTCACCGATCAGCCGCCCCTCAACGATCCCCGGCTGCGCCAGGCCGTGGCCTACAGCCTCGATCGGGCCACCATCAGCCGCCGGGTCACCCTGGGCCTGCGACCGCCGCTGCGGGATCTGGTGCCCCCCAGCCTCAAGGGCTCCGACCCCACCGCCTGGCCCAGCTACAGCCCGACCCGGGCCCGCGCCCTCTACCGCCAGGCCGGCTACTGCCAGGGCAAGCGGCTCAGCCTGCCGCTCACCTTCCGCTCCAACATTCCCGCCGATCGGATGTTTGCCCTGACCTGGCAGGCCCAGCTGCGCCAAGATCTGGGCGACTGCGTCGAGCTCGAGGTGACCGGCATGGAGGCCACCACCGCCTACCGCCAGCTGGGGGAGGGAGCCTTCCCGCTGATCCTGTTGGAGTGGATGGGCGACTTCCCCGATGCCGACAACTACCTGGTGCCCCTACTGGGCTGTGAGGAGGCCCGCGGTGAGCGCTGTCTCAAGGGGGCCAGCTCCGCCAGTGGCAGTTTCTGGGCCAAACCAGGGCTACAGCAGGAGCTGGAGCGCAGCGCCTCCCTGACCGGCCCCGCCCGGGCCACCCAGCTGCGTCGCATCCAGCGCCAAACCGCCGCTGCCAACCCCTACCTGCCGGTATGGCTGGTGGCACCCAGGGCCTGGGCCCAGCGGAATGTCAGCCAGCCCCGTTTCGACGGCTCCGGCCGGCTGCTGCTGCAGGAGCTCAACAAGCCATGAGCCGCCGTCGCGCCCTGCTGCGCTATCTGGCCGCCCGGCTTGCCCTGGCGCCGCTGATGCTCTGGCTGATCGCCAGCTTGGTTTTCCTGCTGCTGCGGCTGGCTCCGGGCGATCCGATCGATGCCCTACTCGGCACCCGCGCCCCCGAGAGTGCCCGGGCCGCCCTGCGGGCCCAACTTGGGCTGGATCAGCCCCTACTGCAGCAGTACGGCGCCTTCCTCGGCAAGCTGCTACATGGCGATCTGGGGGCCTCGCTCACCAATCAGGAGCCGGTGACGGCGGTGATCCAGCAGAGCTTGCCGGCCTCCCTGGAGCTGGGGGTGGTGGCATTGCTGCTAGCCGCCGTGGTCGGGCTGGCGGTGGGCTTCTCCGGCATCGCCCGGCCCGAGGGCCGCCTCGATCTGGCGGGCAGGCTCTATGGCATCGGCACCTATGCCCTGCCACCATTCTGGGCGGCGATGGTGGTGCAGCTGGTGTTTGCGGTGTGGCTGGGCTGGCTGCCGGTGGGGGGCCGCTTCCCGCCCACCCTGCTGCCACCGGAAGGCAGCGGCTTCTACCTATTTGACAGCCTGCGCTCTGGGCTGGCCACGGGCCAATGGCAGCTGCTGGCGGGCAGTGTGCGGCACCTGGTGCTGCCGGCGGCAACCCTGGGCCTGCTGCTGAGCGGCATCTTCGCCAATGCTTTGCGGCTCAACCTGCGCCGCACCCTGGGCTCCGACTATGTGGAGGCGGCCCGCAGCCGCGGCCTGGGCGAAGCCCGGGTGGTGGTGCGTCATGCCCTGCCCAACGCCCTGCTGCCGGTGCTGACAATCACGGGCATCACGGTGGCATCGCTGATCGGCGGCGCCCTGCTGATCGAGGTCACCTACTCCTGGCCAGGCATCGCCTTCCGGCTGCAGGAAGCGATCAGCCAGCGCGACTACCCATTGGTGCAGGGGATTGTCGTGGTGGTGGCTGGCCTGGTGGTGCTGGTGACGGTGGTGGTGGACCTGGTGGTGGCCCTACTGGATCCCCGCATCAGCTTCTGAGCTCAGGGCTCCGGAATCCGCTGTCTCCAACGGCGGGCCTGGCCGCCGTCGAGCACGTAGGCCTGCACTCCCTCCTGCTCCCGGAGCTGGGGGGAAAGCAAGCTGGGCTGCTCCATACCCTGGAGAAATTCAGTGGTGAGGTTGAGCAAAAGGGCCTGCACCTTGAGCGGCGCGATGCCCACCAGCTCCTCTCCCAGTTGAAACAGGGCCTCGCCCCGGCTTTCAATCCGCACTGGCGAAAAATGGCTAGCTCCCTCCACCAACACCAGCCGGCTGCGGGGGTGGCGGGCCCGGGCGAACACCGCCAACTGCTCCTGAACAGGGGGGGTAACCAGATCAAGGCTGCCTCCCACCAGCAGCACCGGCACATTGAGATCCTGCAGGCCCCGGTACGGCCAGAGCAGGCTGCCGAAACCATTGAAAGCCACCACCCCCAGCAGCGGGGTGGGCTGGGAAACCTGCGCGAGCCCCGGTGCGGCGCTGGCGGCCCCATCCCCGATGATCCCGGGCAGCTGGCACTGCATCAGCCGCGAGAGGTTGGCGAGCGGCAACGAAACCATGGCCAGCTCACAGCGCCGGGCCAAACCCCGCTCCGGCACCAGCCCAGCAGCCATCAGCGCCGTCAAACCCCCAAGGGAATGACCGAGCAGCACCACCCCCTGCTCGCCGGCCGGTGACGGACCAAAGGAAGGCAAGTGACCCTCCCGCTGGGCCTCGAGCACGGCCTGTAGGTCTGCGAGGCGCTGGGGCAGGGCTTCGGCTCCCGGTGGCGGCGCATCCCCCAGCAGGGAGGCCTGCAGTGCCTGCTGGTCGCTGCCGGGATGTTCCAGCACCACCGCCGGCCAGCCGCGATCGGCCAGGGCTGACGCCAGCCAGCTGAGCTGGTCGGAGCTGCCGCCGAGGCCGGGCATCAGCAGCAACCAGGGGCCCCGGCGGGGCTGCTGGGCTGGCCAGATCTCAATCGGCAGGGGCGTGGCCCGGTGGGGCACGGTCAACAGCAGGCGCTTGGGCAGGCGGCTAAGGGAGCCCGTAAAGGCCAGGGGCCTGGAACTGCGCCGCGGCAAACCCAGTTGGCGCAGCTGGGCAAGGGCGCCACTCTGACGCTGGAGCTGGCTGCGCCATTGGCTTGCCAGCTCCAGCGCCCCGTCGATGCGCAAGGTGACACTGGCCACGGGCAGGGAGCGCAACAGCTCCAGGGTGGACACCCTGCCCTGGCTTTGCAGCAGCTGGCGCAGGCTGGCCATCAGCAACGGGGCCGTGCTGGGCCCCTGGCCCTTGCCGGCGGGGACGGTAACGGTGAGCAGCCCTCCGGCTTCCTTGAGCATCTGCTCCCCGGTCCAGCTGTTGAGCAGCTGTTGGCCAAAGCTGCGGTTCTGCAACAGGGGGGCCTGCAGCAGCCGGATCAGGTCACGACGGCTCTGGGGCTGGAGCAGGTTGAGCCACACCCCTAGATCCCCAGCCCCGCCCCCGGGACGGGTGGACTGCTTCGGCTGGCGGGCGAAGGCCTCCAGCTCCACCAGATCAATCGGCAACTCGAGCCCGTCAAGCTGGAGGCGCAACTCATCGGCAGCCTGGGCCGGCAGGGGAGCCAGCAGACTCGCGATCCCACCGAGGGCCAGGGCAGCGAAGGGACGCAGAAACAAGACCGGAAGTGGAACCAGGGGCAAGGACACCCGCCAGACTGGCACCCTGCCGTGAATTGCCCTGCTTGAGCAAACTCCACCGCATCCGTCCAAGCGGATGGCTGGATCAGTTCCCGGCAGCCCTGCGCCACGTCTGCCTGGTTCGGCTGGTGGCCTCGGTGGGGGCAGGCGGGGTTCTCTACCTGACCCCGATCGTGTTCCACCAGGAAGCCTTCAGCGCCCAGGCGGTGACCCAGGGGCTGGCGCTGGCGGCCCTGGCCGGCACGTTGGGGCGCTTGCTGAGCGGCGCGCTGGTGGATCGGGGGCTGGCCTGCTCGATCCCGGTGCTGCTGGCCGCAGTCGCCATAGTGCACGGTGACCTGCGGCTGGCGGGCACCAGCAGCTTCGCTGGCTATGTCCAGGGACAACTGCTGCTGGGCGTAGCCGCAGGCCTCTACTGGCCGGCGATCGAGCTGGCAGTGCCACTGGGCTGCAGCTCGGGTACAGCGCCGATCCCCTCGGCCCGGGGCTATGCCCTGGCGCGCAGCGCCGATGCGGCAGGCATCGCCACGGGCGCCCTGGTGGGAGCCCTGCTGGCGGCGGCGGGGCGGCTGCGGGGGATCTACCTGGTCGACAGCATCAGCGCCCTGGTGCTCGTGGTGCTGCTGCTGCGCCAGCCCCTGCCCAACCCGGAGCCGTCCGCTACCGCCGCCGCCGCCAAGACTCCCTGGCGCCACTGGTTACCACCCCTGCTGCCGGTGCTGGCGATCAGCCTGCTGGCCACCTCCCTACCGGTATTGATGCAGAGCGCCCTGCCTTTGGATCTGGTGCGGGGCGGGCTGGAGCGGGCGGCCATGCCCGAGAGCCTCGGCGCCCTGCTGGTAGGCAGCCAGCTGGGGCTGCTGGTGTTGATCCAGTGGCCTGTGGGACAAGCCCTGGCCCGCAGGCCAATCGCCCAAGGCCTCGGGCTCAGCCTGGCCTGTTTTGCCGCCGGCACCGTGCTGCTGGCTTTCTCGGCCCTCACCCGCCAGGGCCTGTGGCTGGTGTTGTTGGCCCAGCTGCCCCTGGCCCTGGGGGCAGCGGCATTTCTGCCGATCGCCACCGAGGCGGTGATCGAACTGAGCCCGCCTGAACATCGGGGCCTGGCCATGGCCCTCTTTTCCCAGTGCTTTGCCCTGAGCGCCCTAGCTGCACCGCTGCTGGCGGGGCTGGCCCTCGACGCCCAGCGCCACGCCGGCGGCTTCTGGATAGGGATGACCCTGCTGTGCCTGGCGGGGCTCAACCTGGTGAGACGACTTAAACCGCGGCAGGCGGCTCAGGCTTAGGGGCCTGGCTGGCCACCCAGGCCTCATGGGGCAGGGGCTCGGTGCCGTACTCCCAATCGTCGTAGTCGGGATCGTTGCGGATTTTCTGGTGAAGCTCCTTCTGCACTTCGAAGTCGTGGAGAGAGTCCGCTGATGAGTGGGTGGGTGAGTTGGGCTGGGCTGGTTTTTGCTGGGCCGGATCGGTCACGGGTCAAGGGGGCACGCTGGGGCCATTCTGAGCCCCCGCCCCCTGCCCCCGGCCAAAGGATCAGGCAAATCCGCCGTGTTCCCCCAGCAGGGAAATCCCAACTCGAACTCGCTGATTGCTGGGCGATGCGGGCGAGCAGGGTTGTGCCGGCGATGTTCATAGATCTGTACAGGCTGTACAGATTCCTGAGCAGTTGCAGTGTGGAAGCTCGGGGTCAGCTAATCAGATCAGCGAGCTGGTCGGAACTGGCTCAGTTTTCAATATCGCTTGACATCCGGTTTACTGGAGCTCAAGGCCACAAACAGCACTGCTCTTAGCGGCTCGTTCCAAGCAGCCTCACGAGCATGTGACGTTACTGATCTTGTCGGCCAGAAAATATGGCGAGAACGCGAATCTGGGCCGCTTCTGCGCAGATCTGAAACCAATAGATCGCCTGACCAAGGGCGAGATGCCGCAGGCCTGGCAAGAGGTCGTCGCGGACGCCCCCCGCATTGGGGCCACAGCCAGTTGTTCCGCGTGGGCAATCATGGCGTCAACTCGAGCTGCCGCGTGGTGGGCAGCTTGGTCAGCGGGGTCTCCAAAGTCTTGATAGGCCTTAGTGAGAAATGGCTCGATGAGGGCGAGATCGCATTCGGCAGCGGCGGCGAAGGCCGCGTCCCTTTGCGTGGTGTAAAACCCGAGGCCCGAATACCCTGATCAGAGGGTGAACAGGGTGGAATGACGGGCTGTCATTCCGGAGGCGCAGATGCACCTCGCTTTACCACGTTGAATCA
>NZ_JAGQCQ010000092.1:0-11257 GCF_024346275.1 Cyanobium sp. BA20m-p-22 | reverse complement strand
CTGTTGCCCCCGGAGCTGGGGACGCAGTAGCCGCCAGAGCTGTAGTAGCCAAGCGGGCAACCTCCAACCTTGGGCAGGGGTTGCACCGGCTGCTGGGCTAGGGCACTTCCTGCCGCCAAAGCTGCAATCGCGCAGGCAAGAAGCAGCTGATTGCGGCCCAGCGTCTTTTGAGGCATAGATACAGATTGGCGCAGATCAGCCAGCTGCAACCAAGTCATGCAGGAACCGCATGAAAAGGCTGCCGGTGCAAACTCCGGCAATGGCTAGAAAGTTTCTGCTGGGTGTGCTGGCGTTGGCGGCCTTGGCTTGGCCAAGCGAGGTAGTCGCTCAGGGCGTCAAAGCCACCGTGCTCTCCATCGGCGACGGCGACACCATCCGCGTGCGTCAGGCGGGCAAGGCCCTCACCGTGCGGCTGGCCTGCATCGATGCCCCCGAAACCGCCCAGGGCCCCTACGGCCAGCAGGCTCGCAACTACCTGCAGCAGCGGCTCCCTGTCGGGCGCGAGGTCAGCCTCGAGGTCAAGACCACCGATCGCTATGGCCGCAGTGTCGCCGAGGTGATCAGCGAGATCAACATCAACCTGGCGCTGGTGGAAGAGGGCCAAGCCTTTGCCTACCGCCAGTACCTCAGTGGGTGTAATGCCAAGGAGTATTTGGACGCGGAATATCGGGCCAGCCGGCGCCGCTATGGGGTGTGGCAGGTGGAGGGCGGCATCACCCGGCCCTGGGACTTCCGACGAGGTCGTCGCTCTGCCGTCATTCCTGATGGCACCACCCCGGGCGGCGGGCGTTACCGCTGCAGCGAGATCAGCTCCTATGCCAAAGCCCAGGAGCTGCTACGTCAGGGACACAGCTACCTAGATGGCAATGGCGATGGAGAAGCCTGTGAAGCACTCCGCTGACAGTCATCTTTCCCTTATTTCGTGGCTGCACTACTGGTTACTGCGGAAGACAGCGGAAGCAAAGGTTTGCCTGCTGATGTAGTGGATTGACACAGCATCTGAGTTCGGTATTTTTGAACATCAGACAAAGATCAGATGCTTACCGGCCCCGAACTACTCGCCAAGGTCAAGGAGCTAGGCAATGTCTCCAAGTCCGAGCTCGTTCGTGAGTGCGGCTATGTGAGCACCAAAAAAGATGGCACGGAGCGCCTCAACTTCACATCCTTCTATGAGGCCCTGCTCGGTGCCAAGGGTGTAAGCCTCGGCGCCGATAGCGCCGGCCGGGGCAAGGGTGGCCGCAGCCTTAGCTATGTCGCAACTGTTCAGGGCAACGGCAACCTGCTGGTGGGCAAGGCCTACACCGCGGTGCTCGACCTTAAGCCAGGCGATGAGTTCGAGATCAAGCTCGGCAAAAAGCAGATCAAGCTGATACCTTTCGGCAGCACAGAAGAGGAGTGAGCCGGATACCTGCTGGATCTTAACTGCTTGTGGTTAGAGGTAAGGGTCGCAGGACACCAAAAAGCCGCTGACATGGTCGGACCAGTGAAGATGGGCCTACTCGAAGCACCCCATGCACCTGCAGCTGCACGAAGACTTCGAGATGAGGGCCCTGCTAATCAAGCCCCTGATTCGAGGACACCGGGCTTTTTAAGAATTCTGGGTGTAGGGGGCGGAGCTGCTTGCGCTGACACTTGGTGCAGGGGTTACATGGGGGTCTCCCGTTGGCCGCAGGTGTTTCAGGTGCGAACGCGTACTCAAGGACTGCTTCGATTGCTGCTAGTAGGCCGTACCTTGGTTCTGGCATCCATTGCCTGATTCAGGCAGACATCTTGCGCCGCGATACTCCACCCTCTGCCATGACCCTAAAAATTCTAGCCATCGCCGGCCTAGCCGTCCTCGACCTTATTGTTGCTGTTCCAACTATTCAAGCACAGGCCTACACTAGGCCTATGCAATGTAGTTTTAATGACGGCCCGCCCGTCAAAACAGTCTCGATACATCACCACGAAGAGGCCTTTTCCCTTCTCTGGGATAACGGGCTTAAGTCACGCTTTGACCTGATCGGTCGCACCCCTGCCGGTAACCGCGTCTACCGAAGTGGTACTACTGCATTCTGGGCAGACGATTCAACCAATGAAGGCACTACAGCTAGTTCTAATAGCTCATACCTGTTCACCATGGTCCGCATCGACGATGGCAAAGCCAGTCGTGGCCCCAGCGACACCATCCGGTGCTGGTGAGCCCCGGGCCACTTGCTCTAAAAGGTCCTGCTGGAAGCCAAAGGCATCTGTGTGGGGCATGTTAGTGGCAGTGGCAAAAGCCTGAGCTACACCACCAAGATCCAGTTCAACGGCAACCTGCTGGTGGGCAAGGCCTACACCGCCATGCTCGACCTCAAGCCAGGCGATGAGTTCGAGATCAAGCTGGGCCGCAAGCAGATCAAGCTCGTCCCCCTGGGCAGCACAGAAGAGGAGTGAGCTGCTCCTCGGTTGAGCTGCTTGCCGCTCTTCAAGAGAAACCCCCGATCACCAACACAACCAGCTGGCGGAGTTGCTGCAGCTCGGTGGTAGTCACGCAGCAAGCGGTGGCATCTGTGATGCGAGTCTTGGCCACACAGGTCAGGTTCTGTGGCAGCAGATAGCTCACCTTCCTGCAGCCGTTGGTGCTGTTGGGTTGGAGCACGACAGTCAGATCGGCCATCGCCAGCGAGGGGTCGCCAGTCATCGGCACCACCAGCACTGTTGGATAGGCAGGGTCAAACAGATCGCAGTCCTGCACGACGACAGCTGGCCGGAGCTTGTTGGGCTCGGGAGGCAGAGGGTTCAGCCCAGGGTCGTTTGGATCTTTGCGCCAATCAACGGTGATGATCTGCCCAGCCCTCAAGTCCACGCCTGTCTTCAGCGGTTGAGGGGTTCAGGCGTGGCCCAGTCGGCAATGAAGGCACTGGCCTCCGCATCGGTGGCGATGTGCTCTGCCACCGCTTTGCTCTGGGAACGGATCCGTGCCCGCAGAGCATCCATAGCGCTGAGCGAGCTGCTCACCTGCACAATGCGTCGTCCCCCGCGCTGCCTGCGGCGCACGGAGAAGGGAGCCTCGGGCTGTTCAGTGGCGTAATCGGCAGGGGTCATGGCGGCAGGTGGCCTGCGCTGACAACACGTAGCCACACTTCAACGGTAAGCCCAATCCCACGTTCAAGCTCAGCTGCCGGGGCGTCGCTGAGCCAAAGCCAGCATCTCCAGCGCCTGGCCCTGCTGCTCCTGCCGCAGCGCTTCCGGTGCCTCGATGCGTAGGGCGCTGCCATGGGAGAAGAGCCAGCGGCGCAGGGCGACGCCGCGGGCCAGGATCCAGGGCGGCAGGTCGATCTCCAGCGGGTGGGGATGGCTATCGCCGCTGGGGTTGGGCGTCAGCACCTGGGCCAGCTCCGGATGCACCCAGTCGGCTGTCGTGCCGTGGCCCGCAGCCGTGGGCTTCGCTTGCTTAGCCGGCCGTTCCAGCCGGATCTGGTCGAGGGAGAAGGGAAGCTGTCCCTGGCGAATGGCGGCGTAGGCCTCGCTCTTGCAGGACAGGCGCAGGGTCTGCAGCTGGCGGCGGTGCTGCTCGCTGCTGGGCTGGCAGAGACCCTCCTGGGCTGTGAGGTCATCACCCAGCTCGATGCCACCGCAGTGATGAAGCAGACGCT
Source organism: Cyanobium sp. BA20m-p-22 (assembly GCF_024346275.1). NCBI lineage: Bacteria > Bacillati > Cyanobacteriota > Cyanophyceae > Synechococcales > Prochlorococcaceae > Cyanobium > Cyanobium sp. BA20m-p-22. Next base: position 7,637 of record NZ_JAGQCQ010000092.1, on the reverse strand, counting down.
GCAGCCTGGCGAGCGCGGTGCTGTGGTCGGATTCGTTGCGGCGACCCCGCGGCTCGGCCTGCAAAAACACCAGATATTCCAAACGTTCGCTCTGCAGCAACCCATGGGGCCTGCCTATGGCGTCGTCCTCCCAGGCCAGGTGCCAGAGCCCCGCTGAGAAGACCAGCTGCAGGGGCCAGGCGCGGATCTCCTCGCCGCGGTTGTCGCCGCCGCCAAAGGTGCTCTGGCGCAGCAGGCGTACGCGGCGGTGCTCGAGGATCGCCGTCTCGATCCGCTCAGCTTCCCTTGGTTCGGCCAGGGTGCCCCGCTGCTGGCTTTCCGAACCGGGATGGGCGCCATCGAGATAGGTGCGCAACGGCGGCGTGGCCGTCATCTCTATGCCGCCCCAGGCCAGACGTTGCTCCAGCTCATCGAGCAGATCCTGCGCTGTGGGATCACCCAGCCGCTGGGCCGCGTGTTGCACCACCCCATGGATTTCCACCAGCCGCGGCGCTGAGAGCAGGGCGGTGCCAAGGCAGTAGCCATGGCGTGGGTTGTCGTGGTGCAGCCGAAAGCCATAAGGGGTGAGGGTCTTCTCGATGTCCTTGCGCAGCGTCGCCAGCTCACCTGAGCCATGGCCGCCGGGGATCTCAGCGAGACGTTCCAGCAGGTGCCGCTGCATCGCCAGTGCCCCCGGACCTTCCGCCGGCCGGTCAAAGGGCGTCTGCAGCAGATGGCGCAGCAGGGTCATCACCCGCACAAACACCGCCGCATCAGCCATCGGCGGCTGGCCGCCATGGACGCCACCACTGCGGGGGGCCTGCTCCTCAGAGGTGCCAGCCAGCAGGGGCAGGGGCTGAATCCCCGTTGTCACAGGGGTGGCGGAGAAGAAGCCCTGGCCCTCCAGCCAGGCCAGATCGCGGTGTACAGCCTCGGCATCGCCGTAGCAGACCCCATGGAGCGTGCGCAGCAGGGCGGCCGCCCGCTGGGGCAGCTCACCGCTGGGCAGCGGTGAAACGAGCGTTTCTAGGGCCTCGCGGCTGCCCTGATCAGTTGTCGCCAGATCGGGGTGCGCCGCGAGCAGCTGCAGCAGGTAGAGCAGCCGCTCTAGATCAAGCAGGCGCGAATGGCCGTGGAGCAGCAGCTGGTGCTGGCGATTGCAGGCCGCGCTGATGCGGCGGGTAAGACGGGAGAGTTCGCTACGTAAATAAGTAGTGAGGTCGCGCTGCTGGGTGGGCTGCACCGCCACCACCGAGGCAAAGCCTTCCGCCCGACCCGGACCAAAGGCCTCATCCGCCAAGGCAGCGGCCATGCGGCGAATCACCGGGACGGGAACGGGGCGCTCCCGTTTCTCGTTCCAGCGCAGGCAGGTGCTCACCGGTGTGAAGTGCCACCAGCCGATCCACTCCACTGGCCGGGGTAAGGAAAGCTGCTGGGTGATCGCCAGCCGCCAGGGCCGCTGGGCATGGGTGGCATCCACGATCACCGGCATGCCGGCTGCCACCGCACCGATCAACCGCTCATGCAGCCGCTGCTGGATCGACGGCCAGGGCCCCTGAACGGCCGAATCGCCGAACACCTCAGCGCGGATCGCATCGGTCGCGAGCACCACAGCCGGCTGCCCCTCAGGCCCTGCAAGCAAAGGGGCGAGCGCCACCGCAGTGGTGCTCTTGCCACTGGCGGGCGGGCCGATTAGTAGGTGACAGCGCAGGGGCTCCATTGCTGCAGGTTGCTGGCCCTTACGGCCCGCGGCAACAGCCGCCAACCAACTGGTGCAGCCGGCTCAATGCTGGCAGGGGGTTTCAGCCGGCTGGGTTCTTCGCGGGAGGGAGGGTGGACGGGAGCTGGAAAAGGGCAAGGCTGATTGCCCCGTTCTGCTGCCGCGCTGCCGTGCCAATCCAGCGTTCTGCTGCCGTTGTGCCGCCTGCGCGGCGGCGGCGCAAGTCCTACAGACCACCCGAGATGCTGCTGAACCTGCACGTGCTGGATCTGATGGAAGTCAGCGGCAGTCAGATGCGCGCCGCCCGCTCCCTATCGATGCACCAGACCACGGTGAGCCGCAGCTACTGGGACCTGGCCGAGCAGTTCCGCCTCCAACCTGCGCGTGGCCCCCGCAAGGTGTGCCGCTGGGGGGGAAGCAGCAGCCTGCGCTTCTTGCGACTGGCCAGCAGGGCCCATCGCCTAGAAGACGGCCGCTTGCGGCTGGGCACCGATGCTCTGCACCAGTCGCTGCTTGCTGGGCTGCCCGGGGTGTTGCAGGTGCCGCCCTGCTTCCACCCAGCCGGCGACTGGGCAACGCTGGTGGCCCAGGGCGTGCTCGATGGAGCGCTGGTCTCCTCCCTCTGCCATAACCAGGAGCTGGCAAGTGGAGAACTGCCGCACTGGCCGGGAGTGCAGGTGCTGCCGCTGGGAACCTTGCCGCTGCAGCTAGTGGCCCATCAGCGCTGGGCTGACGTGTGGGAGGAGCAGGTGTTGCTGCCCGCTGCCCAGATCATGCCGCTGCTGCATGGGGAGCTAGAGCCCTGCATCGGCAACCTGGAACGCGCCTCACGGATCTGGCAGGACCCGCAGGCCTGGCTAGAGCAGCTGCAGCAGCGGCCCGTAGCGGTGCCGCTCTGCCCGGCCTTGGCCCCCAGGAGCTGGTGGCAGGAGCAGGGTCTGGTGCCGGTTGCCGATGGGCTGTTTCTGCAAGAACAGTTGTGGCTGCTGCTGCCCCAGGAGCTGCAGGCACCTGCAGCAGCCAAGGCAACGCTGCGGGTGATCCAGCGCCGCGCCTTCCGGGCGGAGGCCCGGGGAGCTGGGGCACTGCTGGGCTTGGAGGGGTCGCTGGAAGAAGGGGTGGGTGCTGGCGGTGGGGCTGCGGCGTGAGATGACAGCACGCCAAACAACACCGGTTGAACATCAATCAGCCGAGTCCCACCTACACCGGCTGGAACCACTGCATCCGGCGGCTCTGACGTTTTTCGCCATGCAGGACGGTGTGCCAGTGGCCTCGGCGCCAATGGGGCCGGCGCGGGGCGCTGCTGCTGCTGGCGCCGCTCGTGCTGCCCGGTGAGGGCGCCCTGGTAGTGCGATCAAGCCGAAAGTGGCGATTGCCTTGCCACCGAGCCGTCAAACACCCACCTGAATCCCTCGTCCAGTCCTCGCGCTGCGTCAAGGATCGGGCCATGCGCCCCGGTGGGGCGTCCTTGTCACATCCCTGCGGCTGGCCGTTGGGGGTGGGGTTCTCTGCCGTCCCCAGATGGCTGCCCCGCTTTCCCGCTCTGCCCTCCGTGCCCGTGATGCCCTGGTGCTCGAGCACCTATCCCTGGCTGATGCCGTTGCCTCAGCTGTAGCCCGCCGCTTCTTCCCTTTGGTCGAGCGGGAGGATCTGATCCAGGTAGCAAGAGAAGCCCTGCTTCGTTCAGTGCTGCGCTGCAAAGCAGGCGAGCCGGCTGAGCCCTATCTGCGCCGCTGCATCTCAGGTGCCCTGCAGCATCACCTGCGCGATCGGGTGCGGCTGGTGCGCATTCCACGCCGGCTGCATGAGCAGGGTCAGTGCCCCCTGGGTCATAGAAGCCTTGATGGCCACGCCGCTGGCGAGCCGTGCCTGCTCGATCAGCTGGCCAGCCCAGGGCAAGAAGCAGCCGGGCCCGCTGATGATCTGGCGCTTGAGCAGCTAGTAGATCAGCTGCCTGCAGCTCAAGCCACGGCCCTGCGGCTCACCATCCTTGAGGGCCTCTCGCTCCGGCAGGCAGCAGAGCAGCTGCAAATCAGCGCCATGTCGGTGCAGCGGGCCCAGAAGAAAGCTCTTGAGGCTCTGCGGCAGCAGCTGGTGGGGCCGGGCTGAGGCCCTCCTCCCCAGTCACTGCTGGAACACCAGCGTGGAGAGCGGCCACCAGCCGCTGCCGCCTTCGTCGTAGGCCAGCTCCACCATCGGGTCGGCGTCACTGCTGTCTACCGCCAGGTTGAGCACCGTGGCACCGCTCTCTGGGCTGATCAGGTCGCGCCAACAACGCGAGCTAATCACTGGCAGGGGTGCCTTGGTTTCAGTCATGGTTCAGGGGCTCACCATCACCCGGTTGCCAGCGCCGCTGTTGCTAACAGCCGCGAACTGACTGCGCTGGGTCGACCAGCAGAGCGAGCGCCAGCCCAGATCAGCTGGGGAGCTGCGCACAGTCCAATTGAGGCCATCGCCGCTGGTCATGATCCGGTTGCCGGTGCCGCTGCTACTCACCGCTACCAAGAGCTCTCGCTGCGGCGCCCAGCAAAGGGAGGTCCAGGCGTTGTCGGCTGCTGAACTGCGGCTGCTCCAACTGATTCCATCCGGAGAGGTCATCACCCGGTTGCCCTTGCCACTGCTGCTCAGCGCCACCAGCAAACCCAGCTCCGCCGCCCAGCAGATCCCCATCCAGCTGTTGGTTGCAGCAGCTGTCCGCAGTGTCCAGTTGCGGCCATCGCTTGAGGTCATCACTCGCTGGTTGCCGCCGGTGCTGCTAACAGCCACCAGCAGCCCCAGCTGCGGCGCCCAGCAGATCGAGCGCCACTCCTGATCTGCAGCAGCCGGGCGGACTGTCCAGGTGAGGCCATCGCTGCTGGTCATCACCCGGTTGCCCGTGCCACTGCTTGCGACGGCCACTAGCAGTCCCAGCTCTGGTGCCCAGCAGACCCCGGTCCAGTTGTTGTTGGCAGGCGTCTGGCGCAGGGTCCAGCTGCGGCTATCCGGTGAGGTCATCACTCGATTCCCAATACCGCTGTCGCTGACGGCCACGAACAGCCCCAGCTCAGCGGCCCAGCAGAGCGCCACCCAGTTCTGATCGGCTGCTGATGGCTGGGTGCTCCAGCGGATGCCATCGCTTGAGGTCATCACCCGGTTGCCCGTGCCGCTACCCGCTACGCAGGCGTAGAGCCCCAGCTCCGGCGACCAGCAGATCGCCTGCCAGCTGTTGTCCGCTGCGGAGCGCACGGCTGACCAAACCACACCGCTGATTCCCAGCACTGGCGGCGGGTTCAGCAGCTCCGCCAGTGATGCCGTCGGCAGCTGATAGGTACCGGACTGGGGCCCAGCGGGGCGTGTGATTGCCAGCAGGTCGCCTGGTTGGAGGGTCATCAACTGCGGCGATCAGGGCAGAGCTGGAAGGGTGCTCAGGTCCAGCGGCATGTAGTCGCCGGCCGGCTGGGCGCTGGCCATCGCTTCCTTGAGGGCTGCAGCATCGACGGCGGCGCCCTCGGTGCCGGTGGTGAGGTCTTCGGCAGTCGCTAGGCGCAGCACGCCTGCAGCAGCGGTGGAGGCAGGCTCAACGCTGAGCAGCGGTTGGGCGGGATCGCTTTCATCGATGACCAACGGTGCGGCCACCTGGATGCGGATCACGCCGGCACCGTCGGGGCCCAGTGCTGCGTTGGCGCTCCAGCTGGTGCCGTCAAACAGCAGCAGATCCCCCTGGGCGATTTCCTGACCGGCTATGCCGCTCCAGGTCGCCAGGGCCGTGCCGGAGCTGCTGGCCAGGTACACATCCCCGACTGCAGCATTGGCTGGGGCCTCAGTGGTTGTTGGATCAATCGCACCTCGGTAGGTGAGGGCACCGGAGATGGCTGCATGGAGCGTGCCATCGGCATCGACCGAGAGGTTGGTGCCGGGTTTGATCGCACCGATTGCCGCTGCGCTGGCGGGGCTGAGCATGAAGGCCTTGACCTCTTCTGCGGTGGCCCGGAATGGCGTGCCGCCGCGCTGCACCAGCAGCAGGTCGGTGGGCTGGGGCAAGGAGCGGCTGGTGCGGCTTTCGGTGGTGGTTGCCATAGCGATCAGCAAAGAAAAAGGATTGGGAGATCAGAGCTCGGGTCAGGGCGGCAGAGGGCTGAGCAGACGCAGGTCCAGCGCAATCACCACCACTCCATTGCTGGCGGTGGCACTGATGAGCGGCGCCAGAGCTTGCAACGAACTGACGCCCCCGGCTGGGGGTGGTTCAGGGGTGCCGCCGTCCTGGAGCTGGGCCTGGCCCAGGAAGATCACCCCCTGAGGCCGACTGCTGCTGCGGCACTGAGCCGTCAGCTCGGCCAGCACAGCCGGATCGGGAGTGGCCATCGGCGCCAGGGCAGTGCTGCTGAGCTGTTGCCAGCCCCCAGCCAGGGACGTGCTGGCTGGGGCGGCGCTGACTGCTGGGATCAGAGCAGGGCATCACCCAGCTCCAGGGCCGCGAGATCAGCTGCAGCCGTGTCATTGGCCTGGGCTTCCAGCGCCGTGGCCTGCTCAATCAGCTCGGCCTTGGTCTGGCTGGCATCTAGCTCTACGCCATGAACAGCCGAGCAGTAGTCGACGATCTGGGCCTTGGTCATCGCCTGGAAGTCAGGAGGCTCAGAAGCCAGCAGGGCTTCTCCGTCGGTAGCGGCAGTTGCCGGTTCAACCAGCTCAGGGCTGGGCAACTCGGTCAGCTCCGCGGTGCTGCTTTCACCTAGGGGTGCTGGTTCTGCATCAGGCTCCGGCCCTGGCTGCGGTGCAGGCTCCGGCTCGGGCTCGGACTCGGGCGCTGCTTCTGCCGGCTCCGTCTGCAGCTGCCAGCCCAATGCCTGCCAGCCGGCCAGATGCACCGGCCAGATCGAGCGGCTTTCGCCGTCCTTGACGATCAGCAGCTGGCTGGGTGGCAGCAGGGATTCATCGCCCACACCTGGATCCGGGGTGACGGTGAGCCGCTGCTCCGGGCCCGAGAGGCGAACGGGGGTGGAGGCAGGGTTGCTGCTGTCGAGGGGTTGCAGCAGCTCCAGCGGCAGGGCCTCAGAACTCGCCGCCAGGGTCAGTGACTCCAGTGGGTTACTCATGGCACTCACCTCAAAGCCCCTGGTTGGCGGTCAGCGCCACGCACATCCCTACCGGTGTGCTCGGAGAGATCACAGCGCGGGCCAGCCGCAGGCAGGGCGGCGTAACCAGTTCGCTGTCGGCTGGATTCAGCAGCAGGGCAGCGCCGCTGATGCTTGCCTCCACCTTGCCGCCAGCAGCGAGGATAGCAACGGCAGCGGCAGTTATCCAGCTGCCGGCTGTGCCGTCAGCCAGCAGGGGCGCTAGCTCCAGCGTCACGGTTACCGCGTCGCTGTGGCCGGGGTGAGAAGCCACCAGCACAAAGGAGCAGGAGGCATCGAGGTCGGTGCCGAGGTTGATGACATCGCCGCTGCTGCGGCTGTGTTCGTAGCAGTCGGTTGCCGAATGGTTAATCCAGCCGACGAGCACCGTCTGGGCATCGAGCAGCCGGGTGGCTTGGGTGGTCATGGATAGGGCTCCTATGGGGAATGAATGTGTGGTTCTGAGCAGTCCTCCGGGGGGTGGGGCTGGCGCTTAGGGCAGCACCAGCGGCATGGGCGCCACGTTGTAGAGGCGGGCCGCTGCCTTGCGGTTGCAGACGGCAAAGCCCACGTACCAATCCACCCGCGTGCGGAACACCGGTGCGTCATGCACCTCCCCGAAATCACGCACCGCAATGCCATACCTGCCCTCAAACGGTCCCTGCAGACCGCAGACCGCCGCATCACCCAGCACGCAGCAGTAGATGGAGGTGGTGCCAGCTGGTTCGTCGTAACCGAGGACGGCATGGCCCTCGGCGTCCTCCTCCACCAGCAGGATCTCGATCCCCTCGAAATAGTGGCGGCCGTCGATCACCTCATACAGCTCGCCGCCGGCCTGCTTGTGGCGC
>NZ_JAGQCQ010000091.1:0-11362 GCF_024346275.1 Cyanobium sp. BA20m-p-22 | reverse complement strand
CCAACTTGCCAGCCTCCCTTAACACGGTTGGTTAGCCAACACGGTTAGTTAGCGTTGGGGGCCGTTGCCCGATCCAGCATGTCTGGCCTAGCCGCCATTCCCCCTGAGGTGCTTTCCAGGGCCGGGGTGGCCTACGTGCACTACCTCAGCTTCATGCTCTGCTTCGGGGCCCTGGTGCTGGAGCGGCGGCTGATCAAGGCGAATCCCAGCAAGGCCGATGCCACCTTGATGGTGATCACCGATGTGGTGTACGGCCTGGCCGCCCTGGCCCTGTTGGTGAGCGGGATTTTACGGGTGCTCTACTTCGGTCAGGGCAGCGATTTTTATACGGAGAATCCACTCTTCTGGTGGAAAGTAGGTATCTATCTCGGGGTGGGCGGCCTGTCGTTGTACCCCACTGTCACCTACATCCTCTGGGCCATTCCGCTGCGCAAGGGTGAACTGCCCCAGGTGAGCGAAGCCCTGGCGGGCCGTCTGGCCTGGATCCTCAACATCGAGCTGGTGGGCTTTGCCCTAGTGCCCCTGCTGGCCACCCTGATGGCCCGCGGTGTGGGACTTCCGGCCAGCTGAGGGGGGAGTGGTTCGGATCTGGGGCGCCATTTTCTTGGTGGCCAGCCTTTGGCTGCTGCCAGCACCTGCGGCAGCCGAGCAAGGCAAGGAAGCCGCTGGTGACTATCGCCACCGGCTCGAGCCCACCCCCCATGGCTGGCCGCGGCGGCGCCAGTGGTGCGTCTGGATCGAGCCCGTTGCCGCAACCGGCCCCGCAGCCCGCTGGGATCAGGCCTGGCTCAAAGCCGTGGAAGGCGCCCTGGCCAGCTGGGCGGAACTGGTGGCCATCAGCCGGGCTGGGAGCCCTGAACAGGCCCAGGTGAAGCTGCTGCGGCGCCGACCACCCCTGCAGCGGGGCCGGGCCAGCCATGGCCGCGCCGAACTGGCACTGGCTTCCGTACAACGGGGCGGCGAAACCCTGCTGGAGCCCCGGGTGCGGGTGAGCATCAGCCCTGGCCAGCGGGCTGAGGCAATCCAGGCCACAGCCCTCCACGAGCTGGGCCATGCCTTTGGCCTCTGGGGCCACAGCGACCAGCCCCACGACGCCATGGCGGCGGTGCCGGGGCCGACGCCGATCCTGGCCCTCACGGGCCGGGATCGGGCCACCTTTCTGTGGCTTCAGCAGCAGCCTGGGTTAGGGGGCAAGGAAGGCACTGCCGATCCAGGCCAGGCCCCTTGTGGCCCATAACGTTGTTTGTCGTTCAGGGAGCCCTCCCGCCCAACCGGCGGCCAGTTCGCATACGTTTCCCAGTTCGCATACGTTTCCCAGTCCCCAGATCTCCCCATCGCTAGCCAATGCCCCTCCCCGTTCTGGCCACCAAACCACTGACCAACAGCGCCCGAGTGTCCAGCTTCCTGGCCAGCGGTGAGGAAACCTCAAGGCAAAGTGACACGGCCTGCCTATCAAGGGACCGCGCCGCCACCGATGGGCTGATCGAGCAAGCTTATCGGCAGATTTACTTCCACGCCTTCAAGGTTGATCGGGATGCGGTGCTGGAATCGCAGCTGCGTTCAGGCCAAATCAGCACCCGCGATTTCATTCGTGCCCTACTGCTCTCGGATAAATTCACGCGGGATTTCTACCGCTGTAACAGCAATTACCGGGTAGTGGAACAGGTCGTTGGGCGCGTGCTCGGTCGGCCGGTACATGGCCAAGCTGAACAGATCGCCTGGTCGATCGTGATCGCCGAGCAGGGGCTGCCCAAGTTTGTTGACGCGCTACTGAATTCCGACGAATACCGCGACAACTTCGGCGACAACCTGGTGCCTTTTCAGCGCTCGCGGGTACTTCCCGGCCAGGCCGTAGGCACCATGCCCTTCAACCAGCAAGCCCCCCGATACGCCTCCTACTGGCGTGAGGCGATGGCCAGGCGCGCACCCGCTGGAGGATCAAACCCCTGGACAGACGGCGGCGGCTGGGCCCGCCCAGCCTGGCTGGAAGGCCAGCCCACACCAAGGGTCCAAGCCATATGGCAATACACCGTGGCAACTGGAGGCTTCGTGCTCACCGGCCTAGTGATCTGGATTGCTGCGGCCATGCTCAGCACAGGCTGAGGCGGCCCTCAGTCCCGCCGGGGAGCGCCGCGGCGGGCGGCCAGCACCTGCTGCACCTGGCGCCAACTGACGCCGTGGTGGGCCAGGGCCACCTGCAGGTGGAAGACCATATCGGCTGCCTCGCCAGCGATCTCGTTGGCGTTGGCGTCCTTGCAGGCCATCACGAATTCGGCAGTTTCCTCACCGATCTTTTTGAGGATGCGGTTATCACCACCCTCCAGCAGCTTGTTGGTGTAGCTGCCGGGCTCGGGCCGGTCGCGCCTGCCCTCAATCACCCGCATCAGCTCGGTGCAAGCGTCGGCTGGGGGCTGGGCGGCCCCCGGGCCCCCACCACTGGGGGTGGGGCCCTCGTCAAAGAAGCAGCTGCGGGCGCCGGTGTGGCAGGCCCGATCGCCGCTCTGCTCAATCGTGAGCAGCAGCACGTCGGCGTCACAGTCGTAACGCAGGCCCTTCAAGACCTGGGTGTGGCCGCTGGTGGCCCCCTTGTGCCACAGCTCCTGGCGAGAGCGGCTCCAGTAGTGCACCTCGCCGCTGGCGAGGGTGCGCTCGATCGCCTCACGGTTCATCCAGGCCACCATCAACACGGCGCCATCGAGCCAGTCCTGGGCAACGGCAGGAATCAGGCCTTTCTCATTAAAGTGGAGCGTGGCGGCTAGAGAGCCACAAAAGCCAGGATCCAGGGGCTGAAATGATTGCTGCAAGGGCTGCTGATCCATCTCTGCCCTGAATCTTCCCGCACAATCCGCCAACCAAGGGGATGACCGCCGCCTTCACCTGTTCGAAGACCTTCAGCGGCTACCCCTGCTGCCATCGCCAATGGCGCCATAGCGGCCACTGCCGCTTCGTGCATGGCTACAGCCGCAGCTTCAGTTTCTGGTTCAGGGCCGGGAGCCTTGACGAGAACGGATTTGTGGTCGACTTCTCCAGCCTGAGCTCCCTGGAGGCTCAACTGGCGGAGCAATTTGACCACACCTTCCTGGTCAATGCGGACGATCCGCAACTCGCCACCTGGCGGGATCTCCACGCCCAGGGCGCCCTGGATCTACGGGTCATGCATAACGTCGGCATGGAAGCGAGCGCAAAACTCGTTTGGGGCTGGGCCAACGCGTTGCTGCATGAGCGCGATGGCGGACGCAGTTGCTGCTGGAAAACCGAAGCCCGCGAAAATATGAAAAATGCCGCCTGCTACGAGGAGCTACCTGAGTGGTTCAGGGGCTGATCAACCCCGAGCAGATGGGTCAGGCTTGACGCCCCCGCACTCCTGCCAGCTGGCGAGCAAACGCGCCAACTCAGCTTTCATCGCCTGGAGCTCCTCGAGGCGTGCATCGATGGAGGTCATCTTGGCAGCGATGCTGTCTTTTAACACCAAACAATTACAGACACCCGCACGGCGCACCTCCAGGATCCGCGCCAGCTCCGCGATCGGCACATCCATCGAGCGAAGGGCCCGGATAATCTCCAATTCCACCAGACTCTCACCACTGAACACTCGATAGCCACCTTCAGATCGGGCCGTGTTCAGCAAACCCTGATCACAATAAAAGCGAATAGTTTTCACCGACAAGCCGGATCGCCTGGCCACTTCACCAATGCGAAGCCCCGGAGCTTGGCGGGCAGCGTCATCGGGCCGGCGCACCATCAATAAACCCTCCATCAGCTAGACATCTTGAGATTTTATCCAGAGCCTTGAACGACAGGCGCATATCCCTCCAGCAACCACCTCTAACTGGAGATTTGTGTTAGCATTAGCTTAGGCTCCATCTGTCGATTAGCGCCCATGTTGAAGCGCTCCCTCAATCTGGCCGCGATAACACCCGGCGGCCTAAGCCACACTGGCGGAAGCGGAGAAAGCCGCGAGCTGCATTTCAACTGCAGCGGATCCCAACGCTGGGCCTTGCTCCACCTCAACACAAAGCCATGGGTCTAATTCTTAGCCTCTTCCTTATCAGCTCTAGCCCACTTACCATATCAACATTTTCTCCCACAACGGCAACAGCATCAATAAATTATTTAAACGAAACCAGCCATTTCGTCGCCAATACTTCTGAGCTACTAGCCTGCGGCGGCGGCGGATCAGGCTCCTATCGCAAACCCCCAAGGCCTGGCCATGGGAAACCTGGGGATTCGGCGCATCCGAGGGGAGCCCAGCCAACCAGCACCATCACTAAGCCAGTCCAAACAAACATGAATTCAGGCCAAACCTGACTTCAGCGAAAGAGCAAGAATCCCGACAACTTATTGCCGGGGCTTTTAGTCTTACAACTAGAATTTAAATGTCGTTTTAACCAGAGCCCCAAGGGAACTGAAGCCTTGTCCTTCGGGAGTTCTTTGCCCCAATGGACGACTTAAATAAAACAGGGCGGGCGTAATACTGATATTATCTGTAACCTGGAACTTGTACCACCATTCCCACACATAGTTGCTGTCAGCTGGGCTGACTCCGCCAGTCAGCGATGTGGCAAAGACAGCCTGTCCGACTGCAAAGCCAAAGTCATTACCCTGACCGAATACATCGGTCCACTGCAATCCCACCATCCAGGATTGGCTGACATTGGGTCTCCCTGTCGTAGAAACGCCATAGCTTGTGCTGTTGATACCCCAGCCCAGACTCACAGAAGGCATCCAGCCACTTTCTAGTGGCTGCCAAAAGGCACTTATACCGAACGCATTGGTTTCAGCACCAACTGCTTCTCCATGGTCGATGGAGCTATGCACAAGTGGAGTAGTGCCTGGGACAAACTGGGTGAGTGGTTGCACATAGGACCAAATCGCAGCCAGGCCCCACTGCTCCTGTTGATAACCGATCTGCACACTTGCGGTGGCACCAGACTCAGTCGTGAAGAGCCCTTTTGTCGAATCCGATCCAAGGGCTGAAACATAGTTTGCACTCACACTCCAGCCATTATTTTGCCACCACAGGCCAGCACCGGCGCCAAGATTTTTGCTATAGGCAGCTGGTGCACCGTTAACTGTAAAGATGTTTAGGACCGTGTCAGCAGGATAGACGCTGGGCCAGAGCGCCAACATGTCTTCTTGGCCGACACGGGCCCCCACCGTGGCAGTGAATTGATTGCCGATGGGGAATTGGTAGAAGAGCTTGTCAATGCCAACAATATTGGGGCCCGTATCTTCTTCAAAAGCAATTTCTAGCTCTGCGGAATTTCCGAGAGCATGGGGCTCTCCGCCGAAGACGCTAGTGCCAAAGTTGCCGGCACGAAGATTTGTGCGCAGCAGATCCTTGCCCGTAAAGCTAGTATCGAAAGTGAGCTGTAGATCATAATTAAAAGTTACATTTTCAGGGAGCGCGACTGGCTGGCCCCGATAATCCCGAATATTATTTTTACCGCTGCCTGAATAGGCAATGCCCCCCACAACAAACGTCGCCAGGCCAGAAAGCTTGGTGGTAGTGGAGAACTGCTGGGCCTCCAATGTGCCCACCTTGGCCTCGAGACCATCTACGCGGCCCTTGAGCACGGCGAGTTCTTTTTTGAACTCATCCATCAGCCTTTGCAGCTCGTCGGTCACCTCGGTGACTCTATCGAGGCAGGCGTTGAGTAGGGCGGCGGCCTCGAAGCGGGTCATGGCCTGGCCGCCCTTGTGGGTACCGTCGGGATAGCCCGCCACGCAGCCGTATTTCTCCACCAAGTTGGTGAGGGCCTGATAGGCCCAGTCGCTGGGGCGCAGGTCGGAGAACTGGTTGACGCTGGTCACCTGATTGCGGGAGCGCCAGGCCTTGAGCTCGTCGATCTCCTGCTGCTGCATGTAGTCGTTGATGGTCTAACGACTATTGAGGGAAGCCAGTTCACCCGCGGTTGCAGGTGCAGGGGCGACCAAAGACTGGAAAGGCGTGGCGGCCAAAAGGAGTGGCGATAAGACTAAACGGAGCAGCGGCATGCAACAAATCAATCGGGGCAACTTGAGGCCCGACCTCACCCGAACAACGGCATCGAATCAACAAAACGCCGCTGCCAGGCAGCCGAGTGCCACAAGGTGCAGCAATAGTGCCTCAACCTTTCTGTAAGCGTGCGTTAGTGGAGAGTTTGATGAGCATCTCAGGACAGCGCTCGCCGCCCAAGCGCCTCAGGCTGGACTCAGGCTGATTGGTGATGGGTCAGGTAGGCCCTGACCGTTTGCTCCATCCCCTGCTGAGTGCGGCCATGGGGCCTGAGCCCCTGTTCGGCCCAGGCGCGATCGAGCTGTTGGCGCAGCTCCACCGGAATCCAGCAGGAGAGCATCACCTTGCCCTCACAACTGGATGTACAGAGCCATGCCGGTGAATGAATTCGGAGCGTGGGCATCACCAACGAGCTCTTGGTGGCCTCCAGCGATTCAATGGTGGGCAGCAGGATGATGGGGCCATTCGCCTTTGGTCCTTGGAGCGCCTGGCCACCGCCTGGGCCATTTTTCAGGGCCTGCTCGTCGAAGCCCTGCCCTTTCTGCTGATCGGGGTGGCAATCGCCAGCCTGGCCCGCTGGCTAGCCCCTGGGGGCCGGTGGATGCAGAAGCTGCCCCGCCACTCGGTGCTGGGGCCCTTGACCGGGGCGGCCCTGGGTTTTGCCCTGCCCGCCTGCGAGTGCGGCAACGTGCCGGTGGCCCGGCGACTACTGGCTGGTGGCGCCCCCCTGGGCACAGCCCTGGGCTTTCTGTTTGCCGCACCGGTACTCAACCCGATCGTGCTGGCCAGCACCTGGGTCGCCTTCCCCAACCAAGCCTGGCTGCTGGCGGCCCGCCCAGGCGGAGCCCTGCTGCTGTCCCTGCTGCTGGCCAGCGTGCTGCGCCTGCTGCCTGAAACAGCTCTGCTCGACCCGGCCCTGCTGGAGGAACGGCGGCTCAACCAGCCCCTGGCGGAGGTGGGCCTGCTGGAGCGTCGCACGGGCCTGGTCGGCCCCGCGACGCCAAAGGAGCTACCGGACAAGACGCCCCGGCCACCCCTGCAGGAGGTGCTGCAGCACGGCAGCCGCGAGTTTCTGGATCTGGCGGTGTTGCTGGTGCTGGGCTGCGCGATCGCCGCCACGGTGCAGACCCTGCTCCCCCGCAGCTGGCTACTGGCGATGGGGGGAGCCCCCACCCTCTCAGTGCTCAGCTTGATGCTGCTGGCGGTCGTGGTTTCGGTGTGCTCCAGCGTGGATGCCTTTCTCGCCCTGGGATTCGCCGCCCAGATCACCCCCGGGGCCCTGTTTGCCTTTCTGGTGCTTGGCCCGGTGATTGACCTGAAATTGCTCGGGCTGCTCCGCGTGCTGCTCCGGCCCAAGGCAATCGCCCTCACCAGTGCCGCTGCAGCGGTGGCCGTCCTGGTGCTGGGGCAATGGATCAACTTGCTGCTGCTGTGATGACCGCTCTCTGCCTCGCCCTATGGGGGATCGTGCTGCTGGGCAGCAGCCTCAGCGGGCGGCTAGATCTGCTGTTGCGGGGGGTGTTCCACCCCCTGGTGGGCTTCAGCGGTGTGGTGTTGCTGGTGCTGGCCGGCGCCCAGCTGAAAGGCGCCTGGGGGCAGGGCCGGCGGCCAGGCGCCCCCAGGGGCTGGTGTCTGGGCGCCGCAGTCGCCCTGCTGGTGCTGGCAATCCCGCCCAACCCCTCCTTCAGCGACCTCGCCACCAACCGGCCGACCGAACTGGGCCAGGAGGAGGCCCTTAACTTTCTGTTGCCTCCAGCCCAGCGCAGCCTCACCGACTGGGTGCGACTGCTGCGCAGCCAGCCAGACCCCAGTCTCTATGAGGGGGATCCGGTGCGGATCAGCGGATTTGTCTGGCCCCAGAAGGGCGACCAGCCCCAGTTGGCCCGCCTGCTGGTGCGCTGCTGTCTGGCTGATGCCACGCCGGTGGGCCTGCCGGTGCGCTGGCCCCCGGGCCAGGTGCCCAAGGCCGATCGCTGGCTGGCGGTGCGGGGCACCATGGCGGTGGAGGAGCACAACGGCCAGAACCGCAGTGTGGTGGTCGCGGAGCGAATCGCCGCCATTCCCCGGCCCAGGCGGCCGCTGGAGCCATGAAAAGGCTGGGCCCCAACCCGGTGGGCCTCGTGCTGGCAGCGGGCATCGCCCTGGCCCTGCTTCAGCAACAACTGCTGCTGCGCCGGCCACCCCGCCTGCTGGAGCTGAAGTCCACCACGGCCAGCTCGGGCCCCGCGGCCCTGGATCTGCGCTTCAGCCGGCCGATGCAGCGCTCCAGCCTGGAGCGCGGCAGTGCCCTGGCACCCCAGCTGAAAGGCACCTGGCTGGGGGAAGGGAACCCCCTGCGCCTGCTGCTGCTACCCCAGCAGACCATCCGTGGCCCGCTGCAGCTGCTGCTGGCGGGGATCGACCGCCGCGGCCTGCCACTCCAGCGCCAGCGCTGGCACTGGGACCCCCGGCCCCGGCTGCTGGCGGTGGTGCCGGTGACCGGAGGGGAGCAACTACAACTGCAGCAACGGGATGGGCGCTGGCAGGCCCTGGGCCCGGTCTGGCCCCAGCTGGCCGAGGTGCGGCCCCTCGGTGACGGCTCCGGTGTGGCCCTGCTCAGCGGCGATGGCAAGGGCGCTCACAAGCTTTGGCTGTTGCCAATGGAGCAACAAAATTTGGTGCGCGAACCCAGCAGCCTGCGCAACCCGATCACGGGCAAGCTCACCCCCCTCAGTGATCAGCCCCTGCTGTTTGCCCACCTGAGCAGCAATCGCCGCGGCGACCTGCTGGTGCAGGCATCGACCACGGCCCTGGAGCCTGGCCAGACCCTGCTGATCAGCTCAAGCGGCAAGCGGCGACGCCTGGACCAGGCCGCCTCCGGGCCGATTCAGCTGCTGCCGGAAGGAGGCACCATGGTGGTGCCGGAGCTGGAGGGCCTGACCCTGCACTCCCTTCCCGGCGAACCAGGGCGCAGCCAGGTGCTGCCGGGCAGCCGCGAGCTGAGCAGCTTCTGTCCGGTGAGCGGCCGGGCCCTGCTGGTGCGCCACTGGCCCGATTACCGGCGCTCCCTGGAGCTGGTGGAACCCGGCCAGCCGCCCCGGCAACTCTGGATCGGCAGCGAGGCCGTACTGGCCAGCGCCTGTGACCGGGGCGGCGAGCGGGTGTGGCTGGTGATCAGCGACTGGCGTCAGGGTGCCCAGCCCCAGTTGTTGGCCCTGGATCGGCGCGGCCGGCTGCAGCGTCAACGCTCGCTCGCCGGCTGGGAGGTGGAGCCCGGCAGCGCCATGGCCTTTGATCCCACCCGCCAGCTGCTGCTGCTGACCCTGCGCAACCGCGATGGTGCCAGGCCGGTGCTGATCGATGGCCACAGCCTGGGGCTCCAGCCCCAGGCCAAATCGGTACGCCTGGCCCTGTGGCTACCGGCGGGCTGAGGGTCGGCCGGCGCCGAGGGCCGCCAACGGCAGCAGACCCATACAGAGCACGCCGATCAGGGGACCGGGCGGCAAGTTCACCGCCGGCTGGATCGCCAACAGAAAACCAGCTCCGCTGATCGCCATCCCCACCAGGGCCGAACGCCCCAGGGCCTGGCGCAGGCTGGACGCGCCTGCCAGGGCCAGCAGGGCCGGGGCCCCCATCAGGGCGATCACCAGCACCACCCCCACCGCCGTCATGGCACTCACCACCGTGAAGGCCGTCACCAGGGTGAGCAACAGCCGCAGCCGCCGCACCGGCAGGCCGGCCCCGGCGGCGCCGAGGGGATCCACCCCCAGATACACGTAATGGGAATAGCGAAGGGCGATCAAGGCCAGAACCGCCGCCAGCGCCAGCAGGCTGCGCAACAGGTCAGCCGGCGCGGCGGCCAGCAGGTCGCCAAACAGCACTGCCTCCAGATCCACGCGGATGTGAAGCAGGGGAATCAACAGCACCCCCAGGCCGAGAAAACCGGCCAGCACCGTGTTGAGCACCGCCTCATCGCCCCCCTCCCCGGGGCGATCGCCCCGGCTGAGCCGCTCCGCCAGCAGGGCTCCAGCCACCCCAGTGATCACTCCCCCCAGGCCGGGATCCAGCCGCAGGGCCACTGCCAGCGCCAGGCCTGGCAACACCGCATGGGAGACAAGATTGGCCAGAAACAGCCGCCGCTGCACCAAAAGCATGGTGCCCGCCAGGGGACAGAGCCCACCGATCACCAGGGCCAGCAGCAGGGGCAGCAGCCACCAGAGACTCTCCATAGGATCAACCCACCTCGCCCCAGCCGGATTGGCCATGTCCACCCAGGTTGCCGCCCCAAGCGATCGCCAGCAGCTGTTGCTGGCTGCGTTGAGCCAAGCCGACCGGGAACTCTCCGGCCAAGAGCTACACGCCCTGCTGCGCCAGGGGGCCCAACCGATGGGCCTGGCCACGGTGTACAGACACCTGCGCCAACTACAGCAGCGGGGCCTGATCCGTTGCCGCCATCTGCCCAGTGGGGAGGCCCTCTTCGCCCCCACCGATCGGGACGAACACCACCTCACCTGCATTGATTGCGGCACCACGGTGGTGCTGGAGTGCTGTCCGATGCCCAAGGTGCACCTCCACCAGGCGCAGGCAGAGGGCTTCCAATTGCTCTTCCATACGTTGGAGTTCTTCGGGCTCTGCCAGAGCTGTCAGCAACGCCAGGCCAACTAACCGCAGCTCCTCAACCGCAGCAGTGGTTGCCCACCCGCAGGTCGCCAAGGGCGTGGCGCACCTCTGCCGGTGTGCCCTCGGCGAGCAGGCAGCGATCGAGCACCAGCACCCGGTCATAGGCGTCGAGGTCGCTGCCCCAGTCGTGGCTGCTCACCAGCAGGGTGAGGCCGGCATCGCGCAGCTGGCCCATCACCTTGAGCAGCTCGGTGCGGGAGGGGGGATCGATGGCCGCGCAGGGCTCATCAAGCAGCAGCAGGCGGGCCGGCTGCACCAGGGTGCGGGCCAGCAGGGCCCGCTGCTGCTGGCCGCCTGAGAGTTGATCGAGGCGCCGGCCAGCCAGGCCCGCCAAACCCACCCGCTGCAGGGCTGCCTCCACATCACAACAGCCAGGGCGATGGGCCGCCAACCGGCCGAGGGCCACCAGCTCGCGCACGGTGATGGGAAAATTCCAGGCGATCTCCCCCCGCTGGGGCATCAGGGCCAACTGCTGTCGGGCCAGGGACGGCGTCAACTCCTGCCCATCGAGCCGGATCGAACCACGCTCGATCGGCAGCTGGCCCTCGATGGCCTGTAGCAAGGTGCTTTTGCCGGCGCCGTTAGGGCCCACCAGGGCGGTGAGGGTGCCGGGCTCGAGCGCGAAGTTGACGCCCTCAAGAGCCAGATCGGAGCCACGGCGCACCCGCAGCTGGCTCACCTCAAGGGACACGCTCGACCTTCCAC
>NZ_JAGQCQ010000090.1:0-11415 GCF_024346275.1 Cyanobium sp. BA20m-p-22 | reverse complement strand
AGCGGCCCATCCAGCAATTTTTTGTAGAGCTCCAGCGCCGCGGCCGCGGTGGCCCTGGCCTCTTGTAGCCGTTCCAGGATCCAATCGCGGGCCATGGCGCTGAGGGGCGAGCGCACCCCACCAGGCACGGCCCAGGCCGAGTGGATCTTGCGGCCCGCCAGCAGCTCAATGATCTGCTGGCCAAACTGGCGCAGGCGGATGCCGGCGCGGGCCAGCTCGGGATCGGCCGCCATCAGGCCAAACACATTGCGCTTGGCCGGATCGCTCTCCCAGCCCAGCAGGAAATCGGGGCTGCTGAGGTGGAAAAACGAGAGGGCATGGCTCTGGCAGATCTGGGCCAAATTGAGCAGCCGCCGCAGCTGGCGGGCCGCCGGTGGCGGCTGCACCCCCAGCAGCTTGTCGCCGGTTTTGGCCGCGGCCAGCAGGTGGCTCACCGGGCAGATGCCGCAGATGCGGGCGGTAATGCCCGCCATCTCCGTGAAGGGCCGACCCTCACAGAAGGTCTCGAAGCCGCGATACTCCACCACGTGGAAGCGGGCAGCAGCGATCTCGCCGGCGTCATCGAGGTGCAGGGTGATCTTGGCGTGGCCCTCGATGCGGGTCACCGGGTCGATCGTGATTGTGCGGGGGGTGGAATCGGGGTTCACGGCAATCGGCCTTCGCTGACAAGACGCAGCAGGGTGATGCGCTGAACCACATACACCAGCTGGGCCGTACTCCAGCCAGCCATCAACACCCCGTTAACCGCCTCCGCGACGCTGAGCAAACGCCAGCAGGCAGGGAGGGTCATGTCGCCATAGCCGACGGTGGTGAAGGTGATGCCAGAAAAATAGAGACTTCCCTCCAGAGCGGGGAATAGACCAAGACCGCGATACAGCAGGGCCCAGAGCAGGATTTCCACCCAGAGGGCCAGGGCAGTGAGCAAGGCCATGGCCACAATCATCAACAGGCGACGCCGGCTGCGGGCCCCACACCAGGCGTCCAGCCGGGGCCGGTGGGTGAGCTCCGCCTGGAGCACGGTGACCAGGGTGTGAATCGCTGCAGTGAGAACCAGCATGCCCACTGCCATACCCAGTTGACCCAGCAGGCCGATGCAGCCAGCCGCAGGGATCGGCTGCCTGGCCTGAGCCAGGGCTGGGGAGGCGGCGGCCAGCAAACCCAGGCCAACGACGAGCCTCGATGGGCGCTGCAGCAGGGCGATGGGGCGCATCAGGTTCGCTCCAGCTCAGGCAAGGGCAACCCGAGCCAGCGGGCTTCTTCCCGCGCGGCCGGGAGAAGCCTCTGCAGCTGCTGGGCGGATGCTGCAGGATCAGCCTCGAGTTGCCGGTAGCGGCGCAAGGCGCTGGTGGGAAACAGCAACAGCCCTACCGCCAGGGCGAGGCCGCAGCCCATCAGGTAGTCAATCCAACGGTGGGGGATGTACCAGGCCACCAGAGGGCCGTAGCCGACAAAAGCCACCCCACTGGAGATCAAAGCCGTGCGCAGGTAATTGGCGCTGTTCAACGCCATCACCAAAGCGGCCGTACCACCCATCACCAGCCCGGTTTGCAGCGGCCCGATCCCCAGGGTGTTGAACACCAACAGAGGCATCAAAACCCCCAACGAGATGCCGACCATCCGGTCGCGAACCCTCGCGAGGGTATCGCCGATGCTGTCGTTGAGCAGCAGCACCACACCGAAGTAGAGGTATTTCGGTGTGACGGCTCCGATCCCTTCCCCAATGGCCAGGGCAAGACTCGCAAACACGAGCTTGCGCCAAAAGAATGGCGATTGCAGGCCCGCTTTCACCCGCTCGGCCAGGGGAGGCTCGGCAGAGCCCTGGGCCGGGCTTTCCCCAGGGGGGACCTCGGCTGAAGCGAAGGCCAGCTGCAATGCGGTGCCGCTGGCCAGGCCAAGGGCAATGGCGAGCAACTGCTGGCCCCAGTCACCCCAACTTGGGGAACTGCTCAGTAGCGGCAGGACTCCCGCCACCGCCATCACGCCGGAGAGCAGGCGTAATTTGCCCGGCAGCAGCAGGGTGAGGAACTGCATCAGTGCCGCCACCAGCCCGAATACGAACACCTGGGGCACCGAGGCGAGGGCAAGCCCCAGGGCCACGCCAATCGCCATGCAGAAGCCGACGACCAGCAGCAAAACCGGATAGATCGCCAGGGGCCAGCGGCTGAAATCGGGGCGCACCACTACAGCAGCGATCACCGCGCCATAGGCGATAGCCCCGCTACTGAGGCCAATGCCATCGCAGAGCGCACTGGTCAGGCCAGCCGCCAGGCCGATCACCAGGACCCCGCGCAACGGCACCATTCAGGGGCGCGGGGGGCGCAGCGCCTGGGCCCAGCCCACCAGCAGCACCACCACCACCAGGGCAACCCAGAACCACAGCCGCGGCGGCGAGCTGCTGGCTGCAATCACCAGCAACACCAGCGCGATCCAGGGAGCTGGCTGACGCCAGGGGCTCAACCAACGCCCGCGGTTATTCATAAAACCAAACCTCTCATCGCTCTGCTCCGCCAAGCCAGCGCAGGAACGGCAGCACGAAGCTCACCAGGGAACGCCGTTCAACCTCCACCTTTGCCCGGGCGGGAGTGCCGTTCTCCAGGGGCAGATCGGGCCCTTGGCCACTACTCCAGCGCAACCCGCTGGGGCTGCTGGCCGCCTCCAGTTCCACGGTCACCAGCTGCACCGGCGAGCTGATCTTGTCGGCAGCTGTGGCCAGGGGGTCGCCACCCTCACCGAAGGCGGCCTGGCGGCTGCGGGCGATCAGGCTCTGGGCCAGTTCCGGATCCCCCACCACCCGGCTCACCTCGGCTAGATCGGCGGTAGCAGGTGAAATGGCGACGATTTTTCCCTCGACAGAGCCGTAGCGCTCAGCCGTGCCGCCGTAGCGCTCCCGGGTCTGCAGCAGGGGATCGAGCTGGATCGACCCACCGAGCCGCAGGCGCACCGCATCGGCATCACTGAACAGGGCGGTGGCCAGGCGCGGGCGGCTGGCTTGCAGGGGCCCGGGGCCCAGGGTTCCGAGCCGCTGGCCCGGCAGCACCGCCTGCCCCGGGCTGACCGCCAAACTCAGCAAGCGGCCAGAGCGGGGTGCCAGCACAGCCTGGGCATCCTCCTGCCCCTCCAGTTCGGCCCGGTTGGCATCGAGCTGGGCCAGCTGGCCCTCCAGCGCCTTGATCTGGCTCTGGTTGCGCAAGTACAGGTCCTGCGCTCCCACCCAGAGGGGGCTGTAGCGGGGGATGACCTCATCGCGGCGCAAGGTCTCGAGCGCCTGCAGCTGCTTCTGCACAGGCTGGTTGGTGCTGCGCAGGGTGGCGATCTGGGCCCGGATTGCCTGCTGCTGGCGGTCGATGGCCTGTCCCTGACGAACCAGGGCAGCAGGATTGGGACCCACCGTCCCAGCACCCGCCGCCGCCTGATCCACCCGATTCAGGCTGGCCAGCAGCTCGCCCTGGCGCACGGCGTTACCGACGCGAAGGGGCAACGCCTGTACCTGGCCTGCCGATCGCGCGTAGAACCCCACGCGGCTGTCGGGCTGGAGCAACACAGCACTCCCCTCAACCTTCACCGCCACCGCTGGCGAGAGAGACCAGGCTGCGACGATCGTGGTGACGACGGCCATCGGCAGCAGGCGCGGAGCCCAATCAGCTGCTGCCATGCCGACTTTCTTTCCTACCACTGAACCAGTGGCCCTATCGTACCGGCTACACGCCTTTGCCCAGCTTTGAGTCGGCGATCCCGCTGGATGGGGGCAGTCACAGCGGTGATCCTGGGTCTGGCTACTGGCCCGGCCGCCCGGGCGCTCACCCCCCCACTGGTGCTCAGCCGCCAGCAGGCCCTTGAGCTGGGATTGGGCGCGTCCCTGAGCCTGCGCAGCCAGGTGCTGAAAGCGGAGGAGAACCAGGCCCTGGTTGGGTTGGCCCGCACCCGTTTTCTGCCCAAACTCGATCTGGTGGCCCTGGGCACCTTTGCCCAGGTGAACACTGACATCGGCTTCATTTCCAACCTGCCCACAATCGGTGACCTGAGCCTCAACCTCGGTGCCGACGGTTCGGCCCTGATCAACAACACCTTTGTGAATCTGGGTTTGATCTTGCGGATGCCGTTGCTGGATTTTGGCCGCAGCCCGCTAAAGCAGGCTGCCCAGGCCGATCTGCAGGCGGCCCGCGCCGAGCAGGAGGAGCAGCAACGGCGTGCCCGCTTTGAAATTTTGAGCCGCTACCTCTCTGCCCAGTTGAGCGCCGCCCAGATTCCGGTATGGGAAAGCTCGCTGGCGTTGTCCCGCCAGTTACTGCGCGACGTAAATGCAATCCGCCGTGAGGGCCTTGCCCCACGCATTGATACCTATCAAGCCGAGGCCCTGCTGCAAGCAGACCTGCAGGGATTGGCAGAGGCCCAGGCCCAGCATGAAATCGCCCTCAGTGGCCTGGCCCGCGTGCTGAATCTGGCGGCCGAATCCCGCGTCGAACCCGCTGACCCCCTTCAGACGGATCCGGCTTGGGGCCACAGCTTGGGCGAGAGCCTCAGCAAAGCCGTGGAGCAGCGCCCTGCCCTGGAAAGCCTTTCGCAACTCCAGCAGGCCCAACAAGCCAACGTGCAATTGGCCCGAGCTGGACGGTTGCCCAGCGTCGGCCTGCTGGTGGGAGGGGGCATCAGCGGCAACTGGCTCAATGTTCCAAACCTCAGCGCTACCCCCTCTGTCAGCGGCAGCAGTGGCAGTGGCGCTGGCGTGACTTTGCCAACCGTCAACACGAGCGGCAGTGCCTCGGGCAGCTTCGTCGACTGGGGTGCCGCCATCAGCGTGCGCCAGCCCATCTTTGACGGAGGCCTCAGCCGCGAGTCGATTGCCCTGGCCCAGCGCCGTGCGGCCCAGGCGGAGATCGCCCTCCAGCAGGCCCAGCAGGCCATCATCCAAAACGTGGAAACCTGGTTCGCCACCCACCGCGCAGCGGCCGCCCAGACCGCCGCCACGCGGGCGGCCATCGTGGCGGGAGAACGGTCGGTGCAGGATGCCCTCCTGCGCTATCGGGCCGGCCTCTCTTCTCTGACCGAGCTGTTGGTGGCCCAGCGCAACCTGCAGGTGGCCCGCTCAGCTGAGGCCCTGGCGATCTACCGCTGGAACCTGAGTCGGGCTGGGCTGGAATTGGAAACGGGTCTGGTGGACGTCCCATCGGCGGGCGGCCCGGCGGGTTGATCGCAGCTTGCCCTCAGCCAAAATCCAGCATGGCCGGGCCTTCCATCGGTGGCGCCTCGCCACGCAGCAGGGCCTCGAGAAAGGTCCGGATCCGCTCGGCCGAAGGGGGGCAGCCCGGCAGGAAGTGATCCACCGGGATCAGCTCATGCAGGGGCAGCACCCGCTCCAGCAACTCCGGCACGATGCCCGGGGCATGGGGATGCTGGGCGCCGGTGTCGGCCAGCTCCACATAGCCGCGCTCCAGCACGCTCTGGCGGCTGCCGCCCTCGACGCCGGCCCAGAGGTTGCGCATGCCCGGCACGTTGGCGCTGACGGCGCAGTCGCCGAAGGACACCACCACCTTGCTGCGGGCCCGCAGCTGCAGGGCGAGTTCAAGGTTGTCGGCGTTGGCCACCGCCCCCTCCACCAGGCACAGATCCACACCCTCGGGAAACACCTTGATGTCACTGGCCACCGGCGAGTAGACGATCTCCACCCGCTCGGCGAGCTCAAAGAGCCATTCGTCCAGGTCGAGGAACGACATGTGGCAGCCGCTGCAGCCCGCCAGCCACACCGTGGCGAATCGCAGCTTTGGGGGTAGGGCCATAGTCATTGGTTGTGCCAAGGGTCATTGGTTGTGCCAGTGGTGCTCGGTGCGCGCCTCGACCAGCTGCTGGGCCCGCTCGGGGTGGGGCTGCTTCTCGCCGCTGCCATCCTCCTTGCGAAACAGGGCGCCGGTGGGGCACACATCGACGCACTTGCCGCAGTTGGTGCAGGCCGCCACCTCCCCCCAGGGCTGATCCAGGCCGGCGATGATCGAGCAGGAGCTGCCCCGATAGCCCACATCCCACACGTGCGCCCCCTCGATCTCATCGCAGACCCGCACGCAGCGGGTGCAGAGGATGCAGCGGTGGTGATCCAGGCTGAACAGGGGGTGGGAAGCGTCCACCTGGCGCCGGGGGTACTGGTAGGGGAAACGGGAGTGGTCCATGCCCACCTCCACCGCCACGGCCTGCAGCTCGCAGGCGCCGTTGGCGACGCAGACGGCGCAGACATGGTTGCCCTCGGCGAAGAACAGCTCCACCGCCATGCGCCGGTAGGTGTCCAGCTCGGGGGTATGGGTGTGCACCACCATCCCGTCGGCCACGGCGGTGACGCAGGCGGGCTCCAACTTGGGATGGCCCTCGATCACCACCAGGCAAAGGCGGCAAGCCCCCACCGGCGTGAGGCCATCGAGGTGGCAGAGGGTGGGCACCTGCAGGCCCGCCGAGCGGATCGCCTGCAGCAGGGTGGCTTCAGCGGCTGCCTCAACCACGAGCCCGTTGATGCTGAGCCGCACTGGAGGCTGGGCTGGGAGCTGGGCCCCTGTCATGGGGCGATGGGCGCCGCGATGGGAGCCTCAATAGCAGCCTCGTATTCGGCGCGGAAAAACCGCAGGGTGCTCAGCACCGGATTGGGGGCCGACTGGCCCAGGCCGCAGAGGCTGGTGGCCTTGACCATGCCGCAGAGCTGCTCGAGCTGCACCAGATCAGCCGCCGTCGCCCGGCGCTCGACAAAACGATCCAGCAGCTGGGCCAACTGCACCGTGCCGGCCCGACAGGGCAGGCACTTGCCGCAGCTTTCATCGACGCAGAAACGCATGAAATAACGGGCCAGCTCCGGCATCGCCATCGACCCATCGATCACCACCATGCCGCCGGAGCCCATAATCGAGCCGAGCGACTGCAGGCTCTCGTAATCCACCGGGGTGTCGAGCAGCGCCGCCGGCACGCAGCCGCCGGAGGGGCCGCCGGTCTGCACGGCCTTCACCCGCCCCGGTGGGCTCTGGCCCATGGCCTCCACGATGGTGCGCAGGCTGGTGCCCATCTCCACCTCAATCAGGCCCGTGTGCGGGATGGCGCCGGAAAGGGCGAACACCTTGGTGCCCTTACTGGTGGCCGTGCCCATGGCGGCATACCAGTCACCGCCCTCCCGCAAGATCGCCGGCACGGCGGCAAAGGTTTCCACGTTGTTGATCAGGGTGGGCAGGCCCCACAGGCCCGACACCGCCGGGTAGGGCGGCCGCGGCCGGGGCGTGCCCCGCCCCCCCTCGATCGAGTGGAGCAGGGCCGTTTCCTCGCCACACACGTAGGCCCCGGCACCGATGCGCAGCTGGATCGGCAAGCCCGCCAGCACCCCCCGGGCCTCGGCGGCGCCGATGGCGGTGCGCAACCGCTCGATCGCCAGCGCATATTCGGCCCGCACGTAGATGAAGGCCTCGGCGGCACCGACGGCATGGGCGGCGATCGCCATGCCCTCCAACAGCCGGTGGGGATCCCCTTCCAGCACCGCCCGGTCCATGAAGGCGCCGGGATCTCCCTCATCGGCGTTGCAGACGACCGCCCTGGTGGGGCTGGCCTGGGCGGCCACCAGCTGCCACTTGCGGCCGGTGGGATAGCCCGCACCGCCGCGGCCCCGCAGACCACTGCGCTCCACCTGCTCGATCACCGCTTGCGGCGCCAGCTGCCGGCAGCGATCCAACGCGGCGTAGGCGCCCTGGGCAATCGCATCCTCGATCGAATTGGGATTGACCAGGCCGCAGCGCTCCAGCACCACCGATCGCTGCAGAAGAAAAAACGGATGGGCCAGATCCAGGCGCCGCTCCCCCGCCACTCCAGCCACCAGCTCGGTGGAGCCATCGGCGTGGTCGGCCGCCGCCAGGGGGCCCATGCCGCAGAGCCGCAGGCAACCCACCGGCTTGACCCGATCAGCACCCACCTCCGCCTCAAGCCGCTGCCTCAGGGCCGCCCCCCCGGCTGCCCGACAGGCCGTGGCATCGCAGCAGCGCCAGCTCACGCCCATGGCAGCGCCTCTGGCTGGCCCATGGCCAGGACTCCATCGACCACCAACACCGGGGCCTGGCCGCAAGCCCCCATGCAGCTGGTGGTCTCGAAGGCCACCCCCCGCTGCCGCAGGGCGGCCTCCAGCCGCTCGGCCCCCCGCACGAAACAGGCGGTACCCCGGCAGACAACGCAGCGATGGGGCGGCGGCGGGTCGAGCCGAAACAGGTGGTAGAAGCTCGCCACACCCATCACCTCGCTGAGGGGACGGGCCATGCTGATGGCCAGCTGCTGCAGCTCTTGCCTGGGCAGATAGCCATGCAGCAACTGCACGCTGTGGAGCCGCTCGATCAACGAGTCGCCCGGATCATGGGATGGCGATCGCTCAGGTTTCGTTGCCACCCAGGTCATCCTCAAATCCCTCGTCTGGATCAAATTCACTCCAGCCGGGGCTGGCGTCGTTGAACAGGCCATAGCGCGCCGTCTGATCGTCCATCAAGGTGTTGCCCGTGGGCCGCGTGTCACAGCTGATGCCGCCGTCAGCGGTGGGCTGGCAGTTGTCGAATTCCACTCCGGCGCGGGCGGGCGACGGCCCCAGCAGGGCCAGGGAGAGTCCTGCCAGGGCAAGGGAACTGATTGGCAGAAGCTTCATCACTGGGGCAGCGGCGGCGGGGTCGGTCTACTGAGATGATGGCTGAGGTTTTGCGTCTGAGCGATGTACACCGATTGGACTGCCGTGATTCTGCTGCTGTTGACCGCAGCGCCACTGGCCGTTGTGGTGGCAACGGCAGCATTCTTTATCTGGCGAAAAAAGAAGCAGAAATGATCAGGCCCCTGCCGGCACCCTTGCCAGAGGTTGCTCAGGCCTGGGGAGCCCCCAACAGATGGTCGAGCCGTTCAGGGCATGGCCCCAGCTCCTGCAGCAGCTCGATTGCACTCAGGCGCCCGCCGGCCGGCACCAGGCCGGCACTGGCTGCCAGATCTCCAACCACCGAGGCGGCATCGAGACCACGCTGGCGGTAGGCAGCGAGGCCCTCGCCCCCCTCCCGTTTGCTCAGCCGCCGGCCCTGCCCATCTCGCCAGAGCGGCACGTGGCCGTAGCTCGGCGGGTCTGCCCCCAGGGCTGCCATCACGGCCACCTGGGCGCCGGTGGCGCTCCAGAGGTCACAGCCGCGCACCACATCACTGATGCCCAGGCTGAGCTCATCTACCGCCGTGGCCAGGTGGTAGGCGAGGAAGCCATCGGCCCGGCGCAGCACCACATCACCCACTGCGCTGGGGCCGTCAAGCTGACCTGGGAGGCCATAGCTTTCTAGCCAGCGCAGCACCCCAGGCCCCAAGCGCAACCGCCAGCTCGGCAGCCGGCCCTGCAGGGGCCCCCAACCTCCATCCCGGCCGCGACAGGTGCCGGGATAGACAGTCAAGGCTGCATGGGGAGCAGAGATATCGGCCAGCAGGCGGCGACTGCAACGGCAGGGATAGAGCAGGCCCTGCCTGCGCAGGGCGGAAAGCACCGTGCCGTAGAGGCCGCGTCGCTGGCTCTGCCGCAGCAGCGGCCCATCCCAATCCAGGCCAAGCCAGCGCAGGTCGGCCAGGATTGAAGCCTCCGCGCCCGGGCGATTGCGGGGCGTATCGAGATCGTCAAGGCGCAGCAGCCATTCCCCACCCCGCAGGCGAGCGTGCAACCAGCCCAGCAGGGCGGTGCGCAGGTTGCCCCGGTGCAGGGCGCCCGTCGGCGAGGGAGCGAATCGCCCCCGGTAACCCTGCCGGCGCCGCAGCAAACCGGCTTCCAGCAGGGCCTGCAAGTGGCTGGGCAGGGGCATGGCCGCTGAGAACAACAAAGCGGGATAACAAAAAAGCGGCCCCGCAGGACCGCTTCAGCAAGGGTGGTCCGGTCCTGGAACGATGCCCGGATCAGCCCTGAACCCGGTCCTTAAACATCTTGCCAGCGGTGAAGGCAGGCACCCGCTTGGCAGGAATTTTGATTTTCTCGCCGGTCTTGGGGTTCAGACCCTGACGGGCGGAACGATCCCGGGGTTCAAAGGAACCGAAGCCCAGAATGGAAACCTTCTTGCCTTCCACCACCGAATCAATGATGGTTTCGATGGCAGCATCCACCACCAGGGAGACGTCGGTTTTGGTGAGCTCGGTGCGGGCAGCAACGAGGTTGACTAGATCAGCTTTGTTCATAGGAGGAAGAAGCCTCGGGGTTGACGGTCGGGATCCGACAGAAGGTGGCGAGTCGGAAACGCCGACCGGCCCGGAGTTAAGCCTCGCAATCGTATGGGGACTCAGCCCTTGCTGCAACAAGAAAGTGCGGCGGCGCAACGGTTTTCGTGACAATTTCCGCACATAGGGCGGATCGGAGTGGCTGCCGGCATCACAAATCGAGGCCCGCCAGCAGGGCAGCTCCCCCAGTTACGAGCTTTTCGCCCCGCAGCGCACCAAGCCCGCCACCACTGGCGATCCAGGCCGGGGAGCCCGCCGGCAACCAACCGCGCAGCAGCTCCAGACTGCGCAGCTGGCGGGGCCAGTGGAAGGTGCGCGCCGTGGGCAATGGGGCCAGGGCCGCCGGCCCAGTTGGCACCAACAGACGGCCGCAGAAAAGGCCATCAAGGGCTCCTGCCCGCACATGCAACACGCAGGCCCCGGGCGTCGGACCGGGTGTCCAAAGCAGCTCCACCCCCGGTGCCAGGCAATGTTCAGCCGCAAAGCTTGAGCATTGCCGCACCCCGGGCAGGAGGTAGGCCTCCTGCTCCTGCACCAGCACGGGCCAGCCGATGGCCTCCTGAAAGCGGCGGCAGCGCCCATGCCCCTCGCGACTGGTGAGCACGATCGTGCCTGGACCCACCTGGAGCGAGCGCCGTTGAAGTATCTCCAGATTGGCCTGGGTGTATCCGGGACAATCCACCAGCAGATCGCCATCGCCGCCATAGGCCGAGCCTTCCAGCAGCCAGCTGCTACCTCCCTGGCTTTCGCGGCTGGGCGCGAACAGCCACAACCCCGCAATCACCTGCTGGGGCGGGCGGCCGGGTTCGGGGGGCTGGGTGAGCAAGGCCAAGGCTGGGGCGGCGGCAGGTGGGGAGAGCAGGGCAAGAAGGTCTGGAGACGGCCACCTCAGCAGGATCCTGCTGCCCCCAGCGAAAGGCCTGCTTAACGTTGCCGTATCCAGGCCAGGCCCATTGACGGTCCAATTCAACAGTCCTGAGCTCTCCATGGACCCCAGCGCCAACCACCACCAGGGCAAGGGGCTGCACATCGGCCATCCCTGGCCCCTGGGTGCCAGCCTCACCGCCAGGGGGGTGAATTTTTCTGTGGTTGCCCCCCTGGCCACCCGGATCGAACTGCTGCTCTTCAGCCACGGCGACGCCACCGAAGCCGACCGGATTGTGGAGCTCGACCAGCGGCACCGTTCCGGCGACCACTGGC
>NZ_JAGQCQ010000009.1:0-30834 GCF_024346275.1 Cyanobium sp. BA20m-p-22 | reverse complement strand
CCTGGTAGGCGGCGGTGGAGCCGCTGAAGCGGTCGCTCAGCACCCAGTGGCCCGCCGCCAGGGCTGGGCGAATGCACTGCTCCACGTGCTGGGCCCGGTCGGCGGCATAGAGCAGCAGCTCCGCCATGGGCTCCGGCGCGGCCGCCCCGGGGGGATGGAGCAGCAACTGGCGCAGGGCCGTGCCCAGGGCCGTGCCCCCGGGCTCCCGGGTGATGATCAGCTCCGCTCCTGGCGCCAGCAACCCACTCCCCGGCAGCCAGCGGCCCAGGGCCTCGAGCTGGGTGGTCTTACCGCAGCCATCGATCCCCTCCAGCACCACAAAACGGCCCCGGGAGGGGCCTGCCGGCTCAGCCACCTGCACTCAGCGGAGATCCTGGAGGCCATCCTGCAGCAGCAGGGCATTGACCACCACCGTGATCGAACTCAACGCCATCAGCAAAGCCGCCAGGGGAGGGGTCAGCAACACCCCGTAGCCCGGCAGCAACACGCCGGCCGCCAGGGGCAGCACGATCAGGTTGTAACCAAAGGCCCAGGCGAGGTTCTGCCGCACCTTGGCCATAGTGCGACGCGCCAGCCGCAGGGCCGCCACGATGCCCTCGAGGCGATCGCCCATCACCACCAGGCCGGCGCTGTCCTGGGCAATCTGGGTGCCGGTGCCCACGGCGATGCCCAGATCCGCCGCGGCCAGGGCCGGGGCATCGTTGATGCCATCCCCCACCATCGCCAGGGCGCCATGGGCGGGGTGCTGCAGGATCCTCTCCAACTTCTGCTCGGGCCGCAGCTCCCAGCCCAGCTCCGCCTCCGCCAGGCCCAGGCTGGCCCCCAGCTGCTGCACCGGTTCGCGCCGGTCGCCGCTGAGCAAACCCAGCCGCAGGCCCATGCCCCTCAAGGCCGTGAGCACGCCGGCGGCATCGGGGCGCGGCTGGTCAGCCGCCGCCACCAGCCCCAGCACGCCCTGCTCTCCGCCCACGGCCAGCACGCTGGCGCCCTGGCACTCCAGCAGGGCCTGGCGGGCCAGCAGCTCCGGGCTCGGTGAGGCCTCCAGCCAGGCCAGCCGCCCCACCCGCAGGCTCTGGCCCTCGATGCGGCCACTGACCCCCTGGCCGGCCCAGCTGTGGGCCTCAGCCACCGACAGCAGCTCCAGGCCCCGGCGCTGGGCCTCCTGCAGCAGAGCAAAGCCAAGCGGGTGGCGGCTGCCGGCCTCCAGGCTGGCGGCCAGCTGCACCAGCCGGTCTGAGCTGGCGGCCTGGAGGGGCTCAACCGCTGTCACCAGCGGCCGGCCCCGGGTGAGGGTGCCGGTCTTGTCAAACAACATGGCCCGCAGGCCTGCGGCGGTTTCAATCGCATCCCCGCCCCGAAACAGCAGCCCGCCGCGGGCGGCCCGGCCCATCGCCACCGTGATCGCCGTCGGTGTGGCCAGCCCCAGGGCGCAGGGGCAGGCCACCACCAGCACCGCAATCGAGAGCTGCAGGGCCAGGGCAAAGGGGGTTTCGGCCGCCACCGCCAGCATGGGGTGGCCAGCGTGGGCGCCAGCCAGGGGAGCCGGCTGGAGCACCTGGGGCCACAGCTGGGTGCCCAGCAGCCACCAGAAGAGCAAGGTGGCCAACGCCAGGGCCAGCACCACCAGGGTGAAGCGGCCGGCGAGGCGGTCGGCCAACCCCTGGATCGGGGCCTTGCGGGCCTGGGCCCGCTCCACCAGGTGGATGATGCGGGCAATGGCGCTGTCGGCGCCGCGGCGCAACACCTCCAGCACTAAGGGGGCATCCAGATTGAGGCTGCCGGCTGAGAGCTCGGTGCCGGCAATGGCCGCCACGGGCAGGGGTTCGCCGGTCAGGCCGGAGACATCCACCGCCCCAGAGCCCTGGCGCACCACCCCATCCACGGGCACCCGATCCCCCGGCAACAGCTGCACCCGATCACCTGGGCGCAGGCCGCCGACCCGCACCGGCCGGGGTGGCCCCTCGCCCAGCAGCAGCAGGGCGGTGTCGGGCTGGAGCTCGGCCAGCTCTTCGAGGGCCCGACCCGTGCGGAAGCGGGCCCGCTCCTCGAGGAAACGGCCCAGCAGCACGAAGCCCAGCAGCATCACCGGCTCGTTGAAAAAGCAGGGCCAGCCTGTTTGGGGCCAAAGGAAGCCCACCAGGCTGGCCAGGTAGGCACTGATCACCCCCAGACCCACCAGGGTGTCCATGCTGGGCAGGCCGGCGAGGGCTGCCTGTACTCCCCGCACCAGGATCGGCCGGCCCGGCCCCGCCAGGGTGAGCGTGGCCACCAGGGCATGGATCCAGAGGGCCCCAAGCCCCGCCAGCGAAAGGTGGCCCAGCACCGACACCAGCAGCAGGCCCAGGGCCACCACCAGCTGGCGCCAGTGCTGCCACCAGTTTTGCGATTGCAGGCGCTGCCGCCGGCTGGGCAGCTCCGCATCGCTGGGGCGCAGCCTGGCCTGGAAGCCAAGCCCTGCCAGGGAATGGAGCAGAGCAGCCTGGCTGGCCTCCGCGGAAACCACATCAACCCAGGCGGTGCGGGTGAGCAGGTTGACGCTGGCCTGGCGCACGCCGGGCTGGCCCAGCAGGCGCTGTTCCACGGCCCGCACGCAGCCGCCGCACTTCATGCCTTCGATTTCGAAAAGGAGGGGCTCCAGCAGGGGGGGCTCCTGAAGCGAAGACAAGGACGGCGCTGTTCAGATCAACCCAGGCTAGGGAGATCGGCCAGGATGGGCACCAACGAGCCAATCCCAGCCCCCGTGCCCCGCAGCCAACGCAACGACAACTTCATCGACAAGAGCTTCACGGTGATGGCCGACCTGATCCTCAAGGTGCTGCCCACTAACCGGCGGGCCAAGGAGGCCTTCGCCTACTACCGCGATGGCATGAGCGCCCAGGCCGATGGCGAATACGCCGA
Source organism: Cyanobium sp. BA20m-p-22 (assembly GCF_024346275.1). Classification (NCBI taxonomy): domain Bacteria; kingdom Bacillati; phylum Cyanobacteriota; class Cyanophyceae; order Synechococcales; family Prochlorococcaceae; genus Cyanobium; species Cyanobium sp. BA20m-p-22. Next base: position 27,936 of record NZ_JAGQCQ010000009.1, on the reverse strand, counting down.
AGCTCTGGAGAACTACGAGGAAGCCCTCACCCTCGAAGACGACCCCAACGACCGGGCCTTCATTCTTTACAACATGGCCCTGGTTTTCGCCAGCAACGGCGACCATGCAAAGGCGCTTGATTTCTACGGCCAGGCCCTCGATCTCAACAGCAAGATGCCCCAGGCCCTCAACAATATGGCCGTTATCCATCACCACCTGGGCTCGATCGCCGAAGAAAAGGGTGACGCCGATGAGGCCGACCGCTGCTTCGACCAGGCCGCCGACTTCTGGGCCAAGGCCATTCGCCTGGCTCCCAACAACTACATCGAGGCCCAGAACTGGCTCAAAACCAGCGGCCGCGGCAGTATCGATGTGTATTTCTAAAGCGTGTATTTTTAATACGTGTATTTCTGAACAGCCATGCGCCTGCAACCATCTGCCAGACAACTAATCGCGCTCGCCGGCCTGGGCTTGCTGGGATTGGCCATGCTGACACTGGTTGATTTCAGCCTTGGCAAAGCACTTGGCAGCCTGGGCAGCTTGCTGAAGGGCGATCTCTACTATCTATTTCGAATCTGGGGAAGCCTATGGCCCTGGCTCCTTTTTTCGATCGCCCTAGCTCTTAGTTGCAGGGGAAAAGAGCAACCCAATCGCACCAAACAAAGCGCCTTTCTCTTGCTCAGCCCAGCCCTAAGTGGCGCCTGGGCCGAGCTGCTCAAAATGACCCTGCGCCGCGAAAGGCCCTCCCAGCTGGAAGCCTATGTTTTCCGCCCATTGACCGATCGGCCCTGGTCAAGCAGTGGCCTTGGCCTGCCCAGCTCCCATGCGGCCGTGGCCTTTGGCGGGAGCATGGCCCTGATGATTCTGTTTCCCCGTTTGCGCTGGCCGGCCCTGGTGATGGCAGTGGGCTGCGGGCTCACCCGGGTGATAAGTGGGGCCCATTACCCCACCGACATCTACCTGGGGGCCTTGGTGGGCTCAGTCACCGGCCTTTTGCTAGCCCATTGGCTCAAAATCCCGAGCCTGCGGTTTGGGCATGCACAGCCAAGCCCCGACCAGCCCTAGGCCCGCACCGATGCAGATATCACTGACGTAGTGATTATTGGTGGCCACCCGCTGAAGTGATGCCAAAATAGCTAGCGCCACAAATGCAGGGCGCCCAGTTGGTAAATACCACCAAAGAGATGCTGCCAAACCTGCGGCAACTGCAGCATGTCCGGAAGGGAAACTCATCACTGCAGAGCGCCCATGAATTCCAGCATCTAGGAGTTGGTGCCCAAATGTATCAAAAAAACCATTGGCGTTTTCAAGGATTGCCTTCCCGGGCCTAACCCTGGGAATGATCAGCTTGAACAAATCTACAATTAATCCGCCTAGATAGGAGCCTGCAATTAGGCGCAGGGCTCGCATACGCTCCTCGGAACGGCGCCAACTAAATTGGCTACAGGCTATAACCCCAATCAAAACCATGGCTGCGCCTGTGCCATGACCACCGATTTCGGAAAAACGCAGAATACGTCCTATTTCCTTAGGAATAGGATTCAGATCCATGAGTCGAGCAACCTGGATATCCGCCATCAGGCTCAGCATGCCAGCAGCTATTAGGAAAGTTGCGATGCCTAGCAACGCTCGCTGCTTGCCGAAGATTTTTCTCATAGTGGAGAGGTGATCCTACCTTAACATAGCCTATAAAGCCGACTCTGACCATGGAGCTATTGAATAAAATGTCACAATTTAGGTGCAAATAAAATAATCTTAAGCCCCGTCGCGTCAGTCGCTGCACAGTCCAGCCGCTCCAGCGAACGCGATCGGAGGTCAAGGCTGGAATACTGATACTTATTTCAACAATAATGAGGTCTAATTTTCTAGCCTTAAAATAATTAATTTCCCTGGCCCGCCCTGCCTACCTAGCTTTTGCTCGCCCAAGCTTCACCTTCAAAAACTTGGGTTAAATCCTCGCAAGGGGAACTAGGCTGGCTTATTGATTCTGAAGCACATGGCCAACTACCCCATTAAGGCTGGTGGCCCGGGTCTTCGTACCTAAATTAAAAACTACACTTGGCTCGTGGTATCCAGAAATGGCCACAGGCAAATGGCCCCGAATAACTACATCGAGGCATAGAACTGGCTCAAGACCAGCGGTCGCGGCCGCGTCGACGTGTATTTCTGAGTCGCCTCAGGCCTCAGAGATCCGCAGGGTTCAGCCAGCGCAACCCTTTGAAGCGGGCAAAGCCCCGATCAAACGACACCCAGGTGGCGCCTATCTCCAGAGCTGCTGCTGCCAGGTACACATCGGTCATGTCCTGAGAGCTGGGCCGATGGTCAAGCACCATCTGACGGAACAGGTCCCAATGGCGGGGGCCTGGATCCAAGATCGACACCGCTGGAGAAGCGGTGAGGCTGTCGATAAAGGCGATGGCGACGGCCGCATCCAGGGGTTCGCTGAACACGCGCCGGTCGGTGGCCACCCTGAGGAAGCCGCTCACCACCACAGAAAACAGGCCCAGACCCTCCGGCAAGACACGATTCGCCAAGAGCCAGGCACGCGCCTCGTGATGGCGTGGCGAGATCTGCAGGCAGGCCTGCACCAGCACATTGACGTCAACGCACACCATCACGCTCAGCGCAGCTGCTCCAGCGGCAGACCCTCATCGAGCAACGCGCGGAGTGCCGACATGTCATCAAGATCAACACCTGGGCGCAGCACACCCCCCCCATGCACCGGCAGGGGAGGAAGCTCGCTCCGCGCCAGCTGACGCGCTCGATCGAGATAGGCCTGCAGCGCCGCCTCGAACACCGCGCCCACCGAAGCGCCCTCCCGGGCAGCCTGCAGCTTGGCCTGCACGTAAAGAGCGTCGCTGATGGTGAGCGTGGTGCGCATGGGTGCATCATAATGCGCACACCTTGCATCTTGATGATCAGGCCCGATCCTCGGCCGGATTGACCCCCAGGGCCGCCACCAGGGCTTCGGCCACCGTGCCCGCCTCCAGCAGCTGCAGCCCCAGGCTGGCGGCCGTCTTGGCCAGGCCGCTGCCCTTCGGCAGCACCGCCCGGGTGAAGCCCAGCCGCGCCGCCTCCTGCAGCCGCAGCTCCAGCTGGCCCACGGGCCGCAGCTGGCCGCCCAGGCCCAGCTCCCCCACCAGCACCGTGCCGGGCGGCAGGGTGAGGTCGCGGTAGCTGGCCACCACCGCCGTGGCCACGCCCAGATCCGCTGCGGGCTCCTCCACCTCCAGGCCGCCGGCCACCGCCAGGTAGCAGTCAAAGCGCGACAGGGGCAGGCCCAGGTGTTTTTCGAGCACCGCCAGGATCTGGTGCAGGCGGCCCACGGCGATGCCGGTGGCACTGCGGCGCGGGCTCGCATAGCTGGTGGTGCTCACCAGGGCCTGGAGCTCCACCACCAGGGGCCTGGTGCCCTCACAGGCCACGATCGTGGCGGTGCCGGCACTGGGTTCATCGCCGCCCAGAAACAGCTCGCTGGGGTTGGTGACCTCGGCCAGGCCCCGATCACGCATTTCGAACACCCCCAGCTCGTGGGTGGCGCCGAAGCGGTTCTTCACCGCCCGCAGCAGCCGGTGGCTGGCGAAGCGGTCGCCCTCGAAGGTGAGCACCGCATCCACCAGGTGCTCGAGCACCTTCGGGCCCGCCAGGGCGCCCTCCTTGGTGACGTGGCCCACCAGCAGCAGGGCCGTGTCCTGGCGCTTGGCGATGCGGGCCAGGGCGGCGGCGCATTCGCGCACCTGGGCCACCGAGCCGGGGGCACTGGCCAGCTCGCCGTCATGCAGGGCCTGGATGCTGTCGATGATCGCCACCGCCGGCCGCAAACTCTCGAGCTCCTGCAGCACCAGCTCCAGGTCGGTTTCGGCCAGAAGCTGGAAATTGGCGCTGGGGGCGACATCGGCCTGGGTGGTCGGGGCCAGCCGGCGCCAGCGCAGCTTCACCTGCTGGGCCGATTCCTCGGCACTCACGTAGAGCACCGAGGCGCGGCCGGCCATCGAACAGGCGCTCTGCAGCAGCAGGGTGCTCTTGCCGATGCCCGGGTCACCGCCCACCAGCACCAGGGAGCCGGGCACCAAGCCCCCGCCCAGCACCCGATCGAACTCGCCGTAGCCGCTGCTGAGCCGCTGCAGGGCCCGCTCCCCGACCGCCTGGATCGGCTCGGAGCGCCTCGGCTGCCCTACTGAGCCGCCTTCCAACGCCTTCACGGCAGCGGCAGCCGCCACCGGTCGCCGCCTGCGGCTGTCGGCAGCCGGGCCGGCCTTCTGCTCCACCAGGGTGTTCCAGCTGCCGCAGGCGGCGCACCTGCCAAAAAACTGGCGCGTCTGGGCCCCGCAGCTGGTGCAGACAAAAACGGAGCTGGGCTTGGCCACGGGCAGGGAGGAGGGGGCTGGCGGAAACGGGTCTCTATGAAGAAAGGTGGCGATGAATGAAAAGTTCGCCCCTCATACCTTTTCAGTAGGAGCTATCTGATGTACCAGCCCGGCTGCATTGATGACGGCTTCCGCCCCCACCCCCCCGCTCGGAACCCAGCACGGCAAAGAGACCATCCTGGTCGTTGATGACGAGGCCAGCATCCGCCGCATTCTGGAAACCCGGCTTTCCATGATTGGCTACCAGGTGGTCACCGCCAGCGACGGCGTCGAGGCGCTGGAGCTGTTCAAGACCTGCCAGCCCGACCTGGTGGTTCTCGACGTGATGATGCCCAAGCTCGATGGCTACGGCGTCTGCCAGGAGCTGCGCAAGGAATCGGATGTGCCGATCGTGATGCTCACCGCCCTGGGGGATGTGGCGGATCGCATCACCGGTTTGGAGCTGGGCGCCGACGACTACGTGGTCAAACCCTTCAGCCCCAAAGAGCTGGAAGCCCGCATCCGCTGCGTGCTGCGGCGGGTGGAGAAGGAGGCCGTGGCCGGCATCCCCAATTCCGGCGTGATCAGCGTCGGCGACCTGCGCATCGACACCAACAAGCGCCAGGTTTACCGCAGTGACGAGCGCATCCGGCTCACCGGCATGGAATTCAGCCTGCTGGAGCTGCTGGTCAGCCGCAGTGGCGAACCCTTCAGCCGCGGCGAGATTCTCAAGGACGTGTGGGGTTACACGCCGGAGCGCCATGTGGACACCCGGGTGGTGGATGTACATATTTCCCGGCTGCGCTCCAAACTGGAGGACGATCCGGCCAACCCCGAGCTGATCCTCACGGCTCGGGGTACCGGCTATCTGTTCCAACGCATTGTTGACGCCGTTGTCTCCGAAGGGTCCTGACAAGCGCGCCAAGCCCAGCCGGGCGATCCGCCGACTGGTGATCTGGTATCGCCGCAACGCGGCGGTCACCAGCCTGGTTGACACGGCCACCTCAGCGGCCAGCTCCGCCGCCAACACCGCCGGCACCGCCACCAGCGTGGCCGGCAGCATGGCCAACACCGTGCTGCAGCCGCTGGTCTTTGATCCCCTGCGGCGCCTGCAACGCGGCCTGGGCGGGCCGGATGAGAACACACCGATCAACGACTCCGACCGCCTGTGGGTCGCGGTTGATGGCATGGGCGGCGACCATGCCCCCGGCCCCATCCTCGAGGGCTGCCTGCGCGCCGTTGAGCTGCTGCCCCTGCGGGTGCGCTTTGTGGCCGAGAGCGCCCCGCTCCAGGCCGCGGTGGCCGCCATGGAGCTGCAGGACCAGCTCAACGGGGCCGTGGCCCGGGGGTTGATCGAGCTGGTGCCGAGCGGCCCCTCGATCGGCATGCATGAGGAGGCCACGATGGTGCGCAAGAAGCGCGATGCCAGCATCAACAGGGCCATGGACCTGGTCAAACAGGGCGAGGCCATGGCGGTTTATTCCGCCGGCAACTCCGGCGCCGTGATGGCCTCTGCGATCTTCCGGCTGGGGCGCCTGCCGAGCATCGATCGCCCCGCGATCGGCGCCCTCTTCCCCACCAAGGACACCGAACAGCAGGTGCTGGTGCTGGATGTGGGCGCCAACATGGACTGCAAGCCCGCCTACCTGCACCAATGGGCCCTGCTGGGCCACATCTACAGCCGCGATGTGCTGCAGGTGGCCAAGCCCCGCATCGGCCTGGTGAATATCGGCGAGGAGGAGTGCAAGGGCAACGAGCTCTGCCTTCGCACCTACCCGCTGCTGGCCGGGGAGCGGCGCTTTGTGTTTGCAGGCAACTGCGAGGGCCGCGACATCCTCTCCGGCAACTTCGACGTGGTGGTGTGCGATGGCTTCACCGGCAATGTGCTGCTCAAGTTCCTTGAAAGCGTGGGCAGCGTGCTGCTGGATGTGATCAAGGAGGAGCTGCCCCGGGGCCGGCGCGGCAAGGTGGGCTCGGCCTTCCTGATCAACAACCTGCGCCGCATCAAAAAGCGCCTCGACCACGCCGAGCACGGCGGCGCCCTGCTGCTGGGGGTCGATGGGGTGTGCGTGATCGGCCATGGCAGCAGCAGGGCCCTGTCGGTGCTCAGCGCCCTGCGCCTGGCCCATTCCGCCGCCAGTGGCGGGGTGATGGCCAACCTCCATGCCCTGGGCGCGAATGGGCCAGCGGTCGCCTGTGATTGACTGAGCCGATCCCAGGCTGAATCCGGTGTCGCAAGGCGCAGTCCCCCCACCAGTGAGGGTCGGCATCGGTCCATTCGGTATGGCCCTAGTGGGTTGCGGTAGTGCCGTGCCGGCGGCCAGCATCTCCAACCAGCAACTGGGGGAGCGGGTCGAGACCAGCGACGAGTGGATCCGCAGTCGCACGGGCATCGGCTCCCGCCGGGTGGCCGGACCCGACGAACCCCTCACCTGCCTGGCCAGCCGGGCTGCCCAGCTCGCCCTCGACCATGCCGGCTGGACGGCGGACGATCTCGACCTGATCCTGCTGGCCACCTCCAGCCCGGACGACCTGTTCGGCACGGCCCCGCGGGTGCAGGGGGCCCTGGGGGCCAGCCGGGCCGTCGCCTTTGATCTCACCGCCGCCTGCAGCGGCTTTCTGTTTGCCCTGATCACCGCCGGCCAATACCTGGGCAGTGGGGCGATGGGACGGGCCCTGGTAATTGGCGCCGACCAGCTCAGCCGCTGGGTTGACTGGGACGACCGCAGCACCTGCGTGTTGTTTGGCGATGGTGCCGCCGCCGTGGCGGTAGAAGCCTGCGGGGCCAGCGACAACGGCCTGCTGGGCTTTCGCATGCGCTCCGACGGCAGCCGGAACGCCTGCCTCACCCTGGCCCAGCTGGATCGCCATGCCCCCCTACTCGGGGGGCTGACGGCCCAGCAGGGGGGCTTTGCACCAATCCAGATGAATGGCCAGGAGGTCTACAAGTTCGCGGTGCGCGAGGTGCCGGCGATCCTGGCCGAGCTGCTGGAAGCCACCGGCACCGCCCCCGGGCAACTCGACTGGCTGCTGCTGCATCAGGCCAACCAGCGGATTCTCGACGCGGTGGCCGACCGCTTCGCGGTGCCCCACGCCCAGGTGCTCAGCAACCTGGCCCATTACGGCAACACCTCGGCCGCCACCATTCCCCTGATGCTCGATGAGGCCGTCAAGGACGGGCGGGTGCAACCGGGCCACCTGCTGGCCAGCAGCGGCTTCGGCGCCGGCCTGAGCTGGGGCGCGGCCCTGCTGCGCTGGAGCGGCCCCCGCGGTGCAGCCCAGCCCTAGCCCTAATCTCCTGGCCAACTTGCAAAGGGGCGCGCCATGGGCATTGCCTGGGTATTTCCTGGCCAGGGCTCCCAGAAGGTCGGCATGGCCGCAGGCCTGCTGGAGCTACCCATGGCCCGGCATCGGTTTGAACAGGCCTCAGAGCTGCTGGGTCGCGATCTGCTGGCCATCTGCGCCGGCAGCGCCACAGGCGAGCTCAGCGACCTCAACGACACCCGCAACACCCAGCCGGCCCTGTTTGTGATCGAAAGCCTGCTGGCCGAGGCGCTCCAGGCCCAGGGGCGCACCGCCCAGGTTGTAGCTGGCCACAGCCTGGGCGAGCTGGTGGCCCTGCACGTGGCCGGGGTGTTCGACTTCGCCACTGGCCTGGCCCTGATGCAGCGACGCAGCACCCTGATGGCCCAGGCCGGCGGCGGCGCCATGACGGCGGTGATCGGCTTCGACCGCGGCGAACTGGAGGCCCTGGTGGCCGCCACCGAAGGGGTGGTGATCGCCAACGACAACAGCAGCGCCCAGGTGGTGCTCTCCGGTCACCCCGATGCGGTGGCGGCCGTCAGCGGCCAACTCAGCTGCAAGCGGGCCGTTCCCCTGGCCGTCAGCGGCGCCTTCCATTCCCCCCTCATGGCCGACGCGGCTGAGGCCTTTGGCCGGGAGCTGGGGGCGGTGCCCTTTGCCGATGCGGCCATCCCCGTGCTCAGCAACACCGATCCCACTCCGGAGACCAGCGGGGCTGCCCTCAAGGCCCGCCTGATCCGGCAGATGACCACGGGGGTGCGCTGGCGCGAAACCATGGACCAGCTCGGCGCCCTCGGGGTCACCACCGCCGTGGAGATCGGGCCCGGTGCCGTGCTCAGCGGCCTGATTAAACGCAGCTGCCCAGCCATAGTCACCGCCCAGGTCAACAGTGCTGCCGATCTGGGTGGTGCCGATCTGGGGCTGGCCAGCGCCCCATGAACAGGCCTGTCTCCGCCGTCAAACGGGCCCTGCGCCGCCGCAAACCTGCCGAGCCCCCGGCCCAGATTCGCACGCCCAGGCCCAGCCTGACCTACCGGCTGATCAGCTACCTGCTGGTGTTTCCGGTGTTCAGGCTGCTCTTCCGCGGCCGCACCAGTGGCAACGCCAAGGTGCCGATGGAAGGGGCGCTGGTGGTGGTGGCCAACCACGGCTCCCACCTCGACCCGCCCCTGCTGGGCCATGCCCTGGGCCGGCCCGTGGCCTTCATGGCCAAGGCCGAGCTGTTTCGGGTGCCGATCCTGGGCCAGATCATCCGAGCCTGCGGGGCCTACCCGGTGGCCCGCGGCGCCAGCGACCGTGAGGCAATCCGCACCGCCACCGACCGCCTGCTGCAGGGCTGGGCCACCGGTGTATTCATCGACGGCAGCCGCCAGGCCGATGGCCGGGTCAACGCACCCCAGGCCGGAGCTGCCCTGCTGGCGGCCAGGGCCGGAGCGCCCCTGCTGCCGGTGGCGATCATCAACAGCCACCGGGCCCTGGGCCGGGGTCAGGCCAGCGCCCGGCTGGTGCCGATCCACATCCGCATCGGCACGCCGATCCCCCCGCCGGCGTCCAGGCGGCGCCCAGACCTGGACGCCGTCACCGCCGCCTGCCAGGCCCAGATCAATGCCCTGCTGGATCAGGGCCTGATCAACGACCGATCCCTCCCCCCAGCCAGCCAGGCAGATGGGCTGCCGCCCAGCCCTTGAGATCGCGACCACTCAGCACCCACAGGGCAGCCCGGACCCCATCCCCCCAGACCTTGCGGCGGCCCTCCGGCTGACAGCTATCGGCGCAGTCAACGGGCACGGGCGTGAGGTGAATGCCCCGGCTGCCGGCAACGATCCGGCCCACGAGCAGGGCCCTTTCCATGTGGTCGCTGCTGGTGACGAGTAGGGCGTGGCGGATGCGGGCCCGCCTCAAGTCGTCCACCAGGGAGGTGAAGTTAGAGAGGGTGTCACTGGCGCGGTAATCGAGCTGCACCTGGCTGGGCGGCAAGCCCTGGCGCAGTTCAAACAGCCAGTGGGCGTATTCGGGATTGCTGCCGCCGCTCACCAGCACCGGCAGGCCGTCACGGGCCGCCAGGGTCGCCGCCCGCTGCTCCCGGGCCGGATCGCCCCCCAGCACCAGGATCAGCTGGGCCGGGGGCGGGGCGGGCCACCACATGCCGCGCGACAGCCAGAGCAGGCCCGCGGCCAGCCCCAGAGCCAGAAAGCAACGGAGGCCACCAGCTCGCCGGCCAGGCCGCCGCCTGGGGCGCCTGGATTGCCTGGGGTGCCTGGATCGCCTGGATCGGCCTGGACGCCCTGAACCTCTGGGATGGCGGCCGGATGCCTCCCCCATCAGATTCCGGCCACCGGCGAGGTGGGATAGAGCGGCAACACCGGCTGCCAGGGGGCTGCCAGGCCCTGGGCATGGGCCTGAAGGCTGAGCTCCAGCAGCTGGCCAACGTCGGCGGGCAGCTGGGTGACGGCAGCGAGCTGGGGGCCAGGGGGCAAAGGGGTGTCCGGGGCAAACAGCCGGGGCGCCGCCAACTCGACCACCGCCGCCCTGTCGCCCCTGGGAGCCGGGCCATACAACCCCGCCACCACCCCGCGACGGGCCAGCTCCTGCACCAGCCAGGTGGGCTCCTGGATCGCCAGCCGCCTGGCCACCAGCAGAAAACTGCCCACCCCATCAAGGGGCACATCGAGCTGCTGGGCGAGGGTGCGGGCCAGCACCACGGTGAGCCTGGTGCTGGTGAATCCCCCCGGCCCGATCGCCACCGCCAGACGGTCCAGCTGGGGCCACTGATCCGCCGGCAGCAGCTGCTCGATACAGGTCAGCAACTGGTTGGCGAGGCCGCGGCCGAGCGGAAAGGCGCCCAGCTCGGCTGGCCCGGCCATCCCCGGCCAGGCCACGCCAACCCCCAGCACATCGCTGGAGCTGTGCAGGGCAAGCACGGCGCCCATCAGGCCCCCCTCATGGTGCCCTCATGGCGCCCTCATGGCGGCAGGGCCGCGCCGGGGCAGAGGCGCAACCAGCGGCCGCCGTCGCGCTGAAAACTGCGGCAGGCCCGCACATCCCATTCCACTCCCACGCCCCCACCGGCAAGATCCTGCACCTGCACGTGAATGCGGGGCTGCTGCGGCAGGAAGTCGGGACTGGAGCAGAGGTGGGCAACCCCATGCTGGCGCTCCACAGCGTGGTAGGCCTGACAGCGGTCGACCCAGTGGCAATCCACACAAATGCACATGCTGCCCAGGCCCAGCCAGGAACCCATTGTGACCGCTGGCCGCCCCGCCGGCGAGGTGGCCCAGGCGCTGTGGCAACGGCTGCTGGCCGAGCCCTGGCCCCTGCCCCTGCAGGCCCTGCCCGCCGGCACGGCGCTGGTGGGCGGTGCGGTGCGGGATGGCCTGCTGGGCTGCCTCGAGCCCCAACCCGACCTCGACTTCGTGGTCGACGGCGATGCCATCGCCCTGACCCGCCAGCTCGCCAGGGACCATGGCGGCACTGTGGTGATCTTGGACGTCGACCACAACATCGCCCGGTTGGTGCTGGGGGGCTGGAATCTCGACCTGGCCCGCCGCGGGGGGCCCAGCCTCGAGGCCGACCTGCTGCGCCGCGACTACAGCGTCAATGCCATCGCCCTGCCGCTGCCGGCCGGCGGGGGCGAAGCCAGCGCCCTGGTAGATCCCAGCGGCGGCCTGGGCCATCTGCAGCAACGCCAACTGGTGGCCCTGAGCGAGGCCAACCTGCTCGCCGACCCCCTGCGGCTGCTGCGGGGCATCCGGCTCGCCTCCAGCCTGGGTTTTGCGCTCGAACCCAGCAGCGCAGCCTGGATCCAATCCCATGGGGCCCAGCTCACGACCGTCGCCGGCGAGCGGGTGCTGGCGGAACTGGCAAAACTGGCGGCCGCCCAGCAGGGCGAACGGGGCCTGGCCCAGGCACTCGCCTGGAACCTACTGCAGGGCTGGGGCGCCGATGCCAGCGCCAACCTGGCCGGGCTCAGCCTCGAGCGGGCCCGGCAGCGGGGCCTGCTTGAGGGCGAAATCGAGTGGGCCCTGCCCCTGGCCAGGATCTGCGCCCTGTTGCCACCACAGGCCCTGGCTGGCCTGCGCAGCAGCAACCGCCTGCAACAGCGCTGCCGGGCCCTGCGCCACTGGCAGCAGCAGGTGGCACAGGTGGGCTGCTGGGCCAACCTGCCAGAGCCGAGCTGCCTGGCCCTGCAGCGGCAGCTGGAGGCCGATTTCCCTGCCCTGATGCTGCTGCTGGCCGAACCGGCCCCCCAGCTGCTGGAGCGCTGGCGCAACCCCGCCGACCCCCTGTTCCATCCCCGCTCCCCCCTCGATGGCCGCAGCCTGCAACAGCAGCTGGCCATCCCCGCCGGCCCGGAGCTGGGCCAGCTGCTCGAGCACCTCAGCCTGGAGCGCTCCTTCGGCCGCCTGGCCCCGGGGCCTGAAGGGGAGGGCGCCGCCCTGGCTGCGGCGGAGAGCTGGTGGAGGCAACGCCAAGGCCGGCGGCGTGATTAACTTCGTCTTGTCAAGGCGCAACGAGAGGCTTCTCCTCGCCTGCTGAAAAATTTTTCATCCCCTTTCCCATGAGCATTCGCCTCTACGTCGGCAACCTGCCGCAAACCTTTGATGCCAAGGAGCTGGAGGCTCTGTTTACCGCTGTGGGAGAGGGGGTGCGCTTCAAGGCCGTCAACGACCGTGAAACCGGGGCCTGCCGCGGCTTCGGCTTTGCCAATACCGATGATCAGAAACTGGCCGACGCGGTGATCGAACAGCTCAACGGCAAGGACTTCGGCGGTAACACTCTGCGCATCGAGATCTCCGAGCGCAAGGAAGGCCGCAGCGCCGCCCCCGCCGAGCGCCGCAGCGGCAGTGCCCCCACCCCGGCCCGCAAGGCCGTGAACAAGGTGGTGCACGCCGACAACATCGACAGCGAAGCCCCCGATCCCCGCTGGGCCGGGGAGCTGGCCAAGCTCAAGGATCTCCTCGCCAACCAAAAGGCCGCTGTCTGAACTCGCCTGGACCTGGCAGGGCCACCGCATCCATTTGGTCGAAGCGGGAGATCCCGCTTGCCCCACCAGGATTGTGTTGATCCATGGCTTTGGGGCCTCGGTGGGTCACTGGCGCCACAACCTGCCTGCCCTGGCTGATCGGGCCCGGGTGGTGGCCATAGATCTGCTCGGTTTCGGCGCCAGTGACAAGCCCGTATCCCGCCTATCTGGTGAGCCCGAACAGGCCGGTGCGGTTCACTACTGCTTCGACCTCTGGGGCCAGCTGGTGGCCGACCTGGTGCGCGAGAGGCTGCTGGGGCAGGAGCAGCAAGGGCCGACCCAGGTCCATCTTGTCGGCAACTCGATCGGCGCCATGGTGGCCCTCACCGCCGCCCGGCAGCTGCTGGCCGCCGGCATCGCCCCGGCCCAGGTGATCCTGATTGACTGCGCCCAGCGAACCCTCGACGACAAGCGGGCCGCCCAGCTGCCGGGCTGGGAGCGGGCCAGCCGCCCCCTGGTGAAACAACTGGTGCGCCAGCGCTGGTTGGTTGTTCCCCTGTTTCGGCTGCTGGCCCGGCCGGCCTTCATCCGCCGCGTGCTGGCCCGGGCCTACCCCAGCGGCGCCCACGTCGACGACGAGCTGGTGGCCCTGCTGCATCGCCCCAGCACCGACCCTGGAGCCACTGAAAGCTTCCGGGGCTTCGTCAACCTGTTCAACGACTATCTCGCCCCCCAGCTGCTGGCAGAGCTAGATGGAGCCAACCCTCCCCTGCCGGTGCGGCTGCTGTGGGGCGAAGCCGATCCCTGGGAAGATCCCGCCGAAGCCCGCCGCTGGGCCGCCAGCTTTGGCTGCATCCAGGAGTTGAGGATCCTGCCTGGGCTGGGCCACTGCCCCCACGATGAAGCGCCCGAGCTGGTCAATGCGATCCTGCTGGACTGGATCTTGCTGGACCGGACCGCTCTGGCGCCTCAGCGCACCTGAGCCACCAGGTAGGAGAAGGGCAGATCGATCAACTTGCCGGCCCGAGGCACGTAGGCCCGCTTGTTGAACACGTCGTAGCCATGGGATTCGATCACATCGAGAATGCCCCGATAGAGGCGCAATGAGGCCCAAACCGGCCAGCGGGCATCCGGGGCCAGCCAGCGCACCCCCGCCTCCGAACGGGCGAACCACATGCGGGCCCGCTCCAGCTGGAAGCGCATCAATGCCCGCCAGTTGTCGTTGACGACGCCGGCCAGCAACTGCTCTTCGCTATAGCCAAAGCGCGCCAGATCCTCCTGGGGCAGGTAGATGCGACCGCGACCGCGATCCTCTCCCACATCCCGCAGGATGTTGGTGAGCTGGTTGGCAATGCCCAGGGCCACCGCCGAGCGGGAGGTGTCGGGTCGATCGCTCCAGGGGGCAGTGGTGTAGGCAGGGTCGAGGCCCATCACCTCCTGGGTCATCAAGCCCACGGTGCCCGCCACCCGATAGCAGTAGAGCTCGAGCTGCTCAAAATTCTCATAGCGGTGCTGGTTCAGGTCCATCCGCTGGCCTTCGATCATGTCGAGATAGGCCTGCAAGGGCTGGGGATAGCGCTCGATCGTGTCGCGCATCACCAGATCGAGGCCGTCGTGCACGTCGCCCGCGAAGAGCTTGCGGGTGCGCTCCTCCCAGCGGTCCAGCCGTCCGGCCAACTCCGCCACAGGCCGGGCTTGGGCCTCAGCGCTGTCCATCAGCTCGTCGGTGCGGCGACACCACACGTAGATGGCCCAGATCGCCCGCCGCTTGGCTGCTGGCATCAGCAGGGTGCCCAGGTAGAAGGTTTTGGCCCATTCAGCCGTTTCTCGCCTGCATGCCTCGTAGGCCTGGTCGAGGTTGGGCAGGGCGGAAACCACCATGGTCAGGCCGTTGCAGAGATGGCCTGGGCGCACTGCTTGCCGCTGAGCACCGCCCCCTCCATCGAAGCCAGATAGCGCTGCATGGTGAAACAGCCCGCCAGAAAGAAGTTGGCGATCGGAGAGGCCTGGTCGGGGCGCAGCTGCTGGCAGCCCGGCACGGTTTTGTACACCGAGAGGGGCGTTTTCACCACGATCGACTTGCGCAGCTGGGCCTGGTCATCGCCGCTGAAGTGCAGCGGGAACAGGCGCTTGAGCTCCTCCAGAGTGGCGGCCACGATCTCCTCATCCGGCCGGCCGATCCAGTCTTTCGCGGGGGCAAAGACCAGCTCCAGCATGGAGCGATCGGGGTCTTCGTATTCCCGGCAGGTATTGCTCATGTCCGCATACACACTCAGCAGGGGGCTGCGGCTGAACAGCAGGTGGTCGATCTCGGTGAGCTTGCGATCAAACCAGAGGTGGATGTTGATCACCGGCACGCCATTGAGGCCATCGAGCTTCTTGAAGTAGGGAATTTCCTTCCAGGGCTCAGGCACCAACAGCTTGAAGGGATCCACCGGCAGCGCGCTCACATAGGCATCGGCGCTGAGGCTGCGGGGCTCCTGACCCTTGATGCCCCCGATCTGGAATGCCTTAACCGTGCCATCGGCATGGAGCTCGATCTGGCGCAGGGGGGCATTGAGATGCACCTCGCCGCCATGGGCCTCGATGTAGTCAACGATCGGCTGGCAGAGCCGCTGGGGTGGGTTGCCATCGAGGAAGGCCATCTTCGAGCCATCGCTCTCCTGCAGGAAGCGGTTGAGGGCGGTGAGCACCACGGTGCTGGAGATCTCATCGGGATCGATGAAATTCAGCGCCTTGGCCATGGCGATGAACACCTCATCGTTCACCCGCTCCGGGATGTTGTGGATGCGCAGCCATTCCGTCCAGGAGTACTGGTCGCACTCCTCCACGTACTGCTGACCCCTCAGGATCGCCGGCACCAGGCCGATGCCAAAGGCGATCTTCTCGGGCCAGGTGAGCAGGTCGTTGTTGCCCAGGATCGCCGCCAAGCCGTTGAAGGGAGCCGGGATGTCGGGAAACTCGAAGCGGCTGTAGGTGCCTGGGGTTTCCTTTTGGTTGAAGATCATCGAGTGGCTCTTCCACTGCAGCCGGTCTTCGATGTCCAGCTCCTTGAGGAGCTGGCGCATGTTGCGGTACGCGCCAAAAAAGATGTGCAGACCGGTCTCATACCAGTCGCCGTCCGCGTCCTGCCAGGCCGCTACCTTGCCGCCAAGCACGTCACGGGACTCGACCACCACTGGGGTGTGGCCGGCGTCACAGAGGTATTTGGCGCACGACAGACCGGCGAGCCCTGCTCCGGCGATGACGACGCGCATATCTGCTCTTGAATCCAGCGGCAACCCTAAAGGGGGCCCTGGGCCGCTGCGGCCCAGAAGCTTTCTAGAGTTACGTAACCGGGTGCCCGTAATCGCTTCCCCATGGCCGACCCCCACACCACTGAGCTTGAAAAATCTGAGCTTGGCAACCCAGAGCAGCTAGGCAGCGCGACCTTACTGAAATCCACCACCCGCCACGTGCGGCTGTTCACCGCCCACGTGGACAAGGGCAACCTGGTGGCCGATCCCAGCCAACTCACCATGGATCTGGATCCGGACAACGAATTCCTCTGGGACGGGCCGGTGCTGGCCAAGGTTCAAGACCAGTTCCGCGAGTTGGTTTCGGCCCATGCCGGGGCCGAGCTCAGCGAATACAACCTGCGCCACATCGGCTCCGAGCTCGAAGGGCTGATCCGCCAACTCCTCCAGGCCGGAGAACTGCGTTACAACCCCGACGCCAGGGTGCTCAATTACTCCATGGGCCTGCCCCGCAGCAGCGAAAACCTGTGAGCCGCTCCCGCTACAACGCCGATCGCTACCGCAAAGACCCCTACGCCGACGATCCCTATGAGAGGGGCGGGGGCGACAGGGGACGGGGCAGGCCCGACCCCGGGCCCGCCCCTGGGGGGGGAGGGTCCGGTGGCGGCAACGCACCGTTCAAGTTCAACGTGGCCACCATGGCCATCCTGGCCGGGGTGCTGGTGGTGGGCATCGGCATCGGCACAGGCCTCTCCAGCACCACCCAGGGCGACCAGGGCAACATCGCCAGCTCCCAGCAGCTCGACATGGCCGTGCCCGATCCGGAGTTCTGTCGCCAGTGGGGCGCCAGCGCCTTCGTGATGGATATTGAGCTCTACACGACCATGAACCCCAGCTCGAGTTTTGTGACCCAGCCGGCGCTCAAGCCCGGCTGCGTGATCCGCAGGGAGAACTGGAGCGTGCTGCAGAAAGAAGGAGCCGTCACATCCGAGCAGATGCGCCAGTGCAAGCAGCGGATGAACACCTTCGCCTACATCGGCTCGGTGAAGGACAAGCCGATCGTGCGCTGTGTCTACCAGACAGACATCAGCGAAAACAAGTTCCTCACCAAGGGCGTGGCCGACAGCACCGTGGGCATCACCCCGGAATCCGACCAGTTCTGAGCGACCAGCCTCAGGCCGGGTTCTCCTGCTGGAGGGGCCGGCGCAGGGGGCTGTCGGGACTGGCGAACACCGGCAGCACCTCCTTGCGGAAGGCGTCGGCGGCCCGGGAGCAGTAGCGGGCCGGATGGCTGATCAGCTTGAGCTGGCGACGCACCAGCAGGTCGGCCACCTGGGGGCGGTGCAGGCTGCCCGCCGAGAGCTCCCGCTCGATCGACACCACCGGCAGGAAGGCGGCACCCAGGCCGCTCTGCACGGCGTTCTTGATCGCCTCAAACGAGTTGAGCTCCATCTCGATCTTGAGACGGGCCACATCCAGGCCGGAGCGGGCCAGCAGCTGGTCCACCATCTTGCGGGTGGTGGACTGGGCATCGAGGCAGACAAAGCCAAGCCGGTAGAGGTCGTCCTTGGTGAGTTCCGGCAGGCGAGCCAGGGGGTGCTTCACCGGCAGCACCAGGGCCAGCTCATCGCTGGCATAGGGCACCACCTGCAGCAGCTCACAGAGCTCACTGGGCAATTCGCCGCCAATGATCGCCAGATCCACCTGGCCGTTAGCCACGCTCCAGCCGGTGCGGCGGGTGCTGTGCACCTGCAGCTGCACCGCCACCTCAGGGTATTTCTGGCGAAACAGGCCGATCATGCGCGGCATCAGGTAGGTGCCGGTGGTCTGACTGGCGCCGACGATCAGGGAGCCGCCACGCAGGTTGTGGAGGTCTTCCAGGGCCCGGCAGGCCTCCTGACACTGGCTGAGGATCCGGTCGCAATAGCTGAGCAGCAGGTGGCCGGCCTCGGTGAGCTGGGCCTTACGGCCGCCTCGGTCAAACAGGCTGACGCTGAGCTGCTTCTCCAGGTTCTGGATCTGCAGGCTCACCGCCGGCTGGGTGACATAGAGGCTGTCGGCAGCCTTCTTGAAACTGCCCTCCGAGGCGATGGCCCGCAGGATGCGGAGCTGGTCGAGGGTGAAGGGAAGATCTGCCATCGGGTTGCCTGGGTGGACCTGGGCCTGCCGGCTGGCGAGGAAAAAACTCTAAGGGGGAACTCTGGCGGCGAGAATCTGTAGCTTCACAACTCCCCATCCGACCAGTGCCCCCCAGCTCTTTACAGCACAGCAGCTGGGTGATGCTGGCCCTGCTGCTCGCCTTTGCGGTGGTGCACAGCGGCGGTGCCTCCCTGCGGGCCTGGGGCGTGGAGCGGATCGGCGAGCGGGCCTGGCGGCTGCTTTTCGCCGCCGTGAGCATCCCCTCAGCGGTGCTGGTGATCGGCTACTTCCTGGCCCACCGCTACGACGGCATCCGGCTCTGGAACCTGCAGGAGGCGCCCTGGATCGTGCCGCTGGTGTGGACCGGCACAGCCATCAGCTTCCTGTTTCTCTATCCGGCCACTTACAACCTTCTGGAGATCCCTGCGGTGCTCAAGCCCCAGGTGCGCCTCTACGCCACCGGGATCATCCGCATCAGCCGCCACCCCCAGGCCGTGGGCCAGATCCTCTGGTGCGCCACCCACCTGCTCTGGATCGGCAGCAGTTTCATGTTGGTCGCCTGCTTTGGCCTGATCGCCCACCACCTCTTTGCGGTTTGGAATGGCGACCGGCGCCTGGCCAACCGCTTCGGAGCCGCCTTTGAAGAGCTCAAGGCCAGCACCTCGGTGATCCCCTTCAAAGCAGTGCTGGATGGCCGCCAGCAGCTTGTGCTCGGCGAGTTCCTGCGGCCGGCCCAGCTGGGCATTGTCATTGCCGTGGCACTGTTCTGGTGGGCGCACCGCTACATCGGCGCCGGGGCCACCGCCTTCAGCCGCTCCAGCCTGGGCCACTGGCTCTCCTGATGGGCGGGCCCGCACAGTTGGCGAAGATCCCTTACGCAGTCTGCCTACACTTGCGGCAGCCAGCCTGGGTCGCATGCCGTCAGCCGCCGAACTCGCCTGGTTGATTCCGGTGCTGCCCCTGGCTGGGGCCTGCATCACCGGGCTGGGACTAATTAGTTTCAACCGCACCGTCAACCGTCTGCGCAAACCAGTGGCCTGGCTGCTGATCAGCTGCGTCGGAGCGGCGGCGGTGCTCAGTTACGCCGTACTGGCCCAGCAACTGGCCGGGGCAGGCCCCACCGAGGTGCTGTTCAACTGGGCCAGCGCCGGCAATTTCAACCTGCAGATGGGCTTCCGCGTGGATGCCCTCGGCGCCGTGATGCTCGCCCTGGTGACCACCATCGCCGTGCTGGTGATGGTTTATTCCGATGGCTACATGGCCCACGACAAGGGCTATGTGCGCTTTTTCACCTATCTGGCCCTGTTCAGCAGCTCGATGTTGGGCCTGGTGATCAGCCCCAACCTGCTGGAGATCTACGTGTTTTGGGAGCTGGTGGGCATGTGCTCCTACCTGCTCGTGGGCTTCTGGTATGACCGTGATGGCGCCGCCAATGCTGCCCAGAAGGCCTTTGTGGTCAACCGGGTCGGCGACTTTGGCCTTCTGCTGGGCATCCTGGGGCTGTTCTGGGCTACTGGCAGCTTCGGCTTCGAGGAGATCGGCAGCCGACTGCAGGAGGCCGTGGCCGGGGGCAGCCTCCCCAACGCGGCAGCCATCCTGCTCTGCCTGCTTGTGTTCATGGGGCCCATGGCCAAATCGGCCCAGTTCCCCTTGCACGTCTGGCTGCCCGATGCCATGGAGGGCCCCACGCCGATCTCGGCCCTGATCCATGCCGCCACCATGGTGGCGGCCGGTGTGTTTCTGGTGGCCAGGCTGCAGCCGGTGTATGAGCCTTTCCCGGCGGTGCAGGCCACGATCGCCGTGGTGGGCACGATCACCCTGGTGCTTGGAGCCTCGATTGCCCTGACCCAGATGGATCTTAAAAAAGGTCTGGCCTACAGCACCGTTTCCCAGCTGGGTTACATGATGCTGGCCATGGGCTGCGGGGCTCCGGTGGCCGGCATGTTCCACCTGGTGACCCACGCCTTCTTCAAGGCCATGCTTTTCCTGGGCTCGGGTTCGGTGATCCACGCCATGGAGGAGGTGGTGGGCCACGAACCCGTGCTGGCCCAGGACATGCGACTGATGGGCGGACTGCGCAAATACATGCCAATCACCAGCACCACCTTCCTGATCGGCTGCGTGGCAATCGCCGGCATCCCCCCCCTGGCTGGCTTCTGGAGCAAGGACGAAATCCTGGGCGTGGCGTTTGGTTCCTTCCCCCTGCTCTGGGTGGCCGGTTTCATCACCGCCGGCATGACTGCCTTCTACATGTTCCGGCTCTACTTCCTCACCTTTGAAGGAGAGTTCCGCGGTGGCGACAAAGCCCTACAGGCCCAGCTGCTGGCAGCCGCCGGCAAGCCCCCCGGCGATGGGGACGGCCACGGCCACGCCAGCCATCCCCATGAGTCTGGCTGGCAGATGGCGATGCCGCTCGCCGTACTGGCGGTGCCCTCGGTGCTGGTGGGCCTACTAGGCACCCCCTGGAACAGCCGCTTCGGCAACCTGCTCGACCCCCAGGAAGCCGCCGAGGTGGCTGAGCACTTCAGCTGGAGCGAGTTTCTCCCCCTGGCCGGGGCCTCGGTGGCCATCTCGGTGGCGGGCATCAGCGTGGCGGTACTGGCCTATGCCCTCCACAAGCTCGACCTGGCCACCGCCGTGGCGGCCCGCTTCCCAGCGCTCAATGCCTTCCTGGCCAACAAGTGGTACCTCGATGCCATCAATGACAAGTTGTTCGTGCAGGGCAGCCGCAAGCTGGCCAAATCGGTGCTCGAGGTGGATTCCAAGGTGGTCGATGGGGTGGTGAACCTCACGGGCCTGGTGACCCTCGGCAGCGGCGAGGGTCTCAAGTACTTCGAAACGGGTCGGGCCCAGTTCTATGCCCTGATCGTGTTTGGCGGGGTCATCGCCCTGGTGGTGCTGTTCGGCTCCCTGGGCTAAGCGCTCCGGCCGTCACGCCCAACTCTGTGTGACATCCCCCATCAGCGCAGTGCAGGGCCCGACTGAATTTCTACACTCCGCCTAATGGTGAGGCTTGGTTCGTGCCATTCCCTTGGTTGAGTGCGGCGATCCTTTTCCCGATCGCCGCCGCACTGGTGATTCCTTTCATTCCGGATGCCGGCGACGGCAAGCGGGTGCGCTGGTATGCCCTGGGTGTGACCCTCACCACCTTCTTGCTGACGGTCGGGGGCTACCTCAATGGCTATGACCCGGCTGTTGAGGGCCTGCAGCTGGTTGAGCGGGTTTCCTGGCTGCCCAAGCTGGGACTGGCCTGGTCCGTGGGGGCCGACGGCCTCTCGATGCCACTGATCCTGCTGACCAGCTTCATCACCTCCCTGGCGGCCCTGGCGGCCTGGCCGGTGACCTTCAAGCCCAAACTCTTCTATTTCCTGCTGCTGGCCATGGATGGCGGCCAGATCGCGGTGTTCGCCGTGCAGGACATGCTGCTCTTCTTTCTGGCCTGGGAGCTGGAGCTGCTGCCGGTGTATCTGCTGCTGGCGATCTGGGGCGGCAAGAAGCGCCAGTACGCCGCCACCAAGTTCATCCTCTACACGGCAGGCAGCTCCCTTTTCATCTTGGTGGTAGGCCTGGCCATGGCCTTCTACGGCGGCGGCGCCCCCACCTTTGAGTACACGGACCTGATGGCCAAGGACTTCTCCACGAAGTTCCAGCTCTTCGCCTACGCAGGCCTGCTGATCGCCTTTGGGGTGAAGTTGCCGATCGTTCCCCTGCACACCTGGCTACCAGATGCCCACGGCGAGGCCACGGCTCCGGTGCACATGCTCCTGGCCGGCATCCTGCTGAAGATGGGCGGCTACGCCCTACTGCGCTTCAACGTGCAGCTACTTCCGGAGGGCCATGCCCAATTTGCCCCGCTGCTGGTGGTGCTGGGGGTCGTCAACATCATCTACGCGGCGCTCACCTCCTTTGCCCAGCGCAATCTCAAGCGCAAGATCGCCTACAGCTCGATCAGCCACATGGGCTTTGTGCTGATCGGCATTGGCAGTTTCAGTGCCCTCGGCACCAGTGGCGCCATGTTGCAGATGATCAGCCACGGCCTGATCGGCGCCAGCCTGTTCTTCCTGGTGGGCGCCACCTATGACCGCACCCACACCCTCCAGCTCGATGAGATGGGCGGCGTGGGCCAGTCCATGCGGAAAATGTTTGCGCTCTGGACCATTTGCTGCCTGGCTTCCCTGGCGCTGCCTGGCATGAGCGGCTTCGTGTCCGAGCTGATGGTGTTCACGGGCTTCGTGACCAGCGAGGCCTATTCACTCAGCTTCCGCATCGTGATGGCGGCTCTGGCGGCGGTGGGGGTGATCCTCACCCCCGTCTACCTGCTTTCGATGCTGCGGGAGATCTTCTTCGGCAAGGAAAACGTCGAGCTGGCCTCCCACACCCACCTAGTGGATGCGGAGCCGCGGGAGATCTACGTTGTGAGTTGCCTGCTGGTGCCGATTGTGGGCATCGGCCTCTACCCACGGATCATGACCGACACCTACCGCTCCTCCATCGAGGCCCTAGTGCAGCGGGAGACCACGGCCCTGGCCAGGGTGATCCAACCGCAGCCCGGCAGCCTGATCCGCCAGCCCCTGCTCACCGCTCCCGTCCTGCCCGTCTGAACAACTCTGATTAGGCTCACCAGCACGTCGACCCCGACCTCAGCCCGCCCAACCCACCATGAAACAGCTGAACTTTCTGCTGATCTTCAGTTTCGGCCTGGCCATGGTGATGTTCACGCTGGAGAACACGGCCCCCACCACCGTGCACTTTCTGCCCGGGTTGAGCGGCACCCTGCCCCTGGCGGCCCTGTTGCTGCTGGTCGGTGGCATCGGAGCCACAGCAGCTTGGGTTTTCGCGGTGTGGACAGGCGTTGTGCGCAAGGTTGAGGCGGTGCGGAGCCAGAGCGAAGCCGCCGCCCAGCAGGTGCGGATTGAGGAACTGGAGAACGACCTCCAGCGTTACCGGGCCACGGTGGATGCCCAGCTTGGCCTGCTGCCTGCCGCGGGCCAGAGCTCGGCCGCTGCCAACTCCGAATCAACGCTGGTGTCCAGCGAGCAACACCGGTAGCTTGTCGATGGAACCAAATAAGGATCAGGTATTCACCTTTGGCTGAAGGGGGCGCCAGGCTTGCCATCCGTCTGCTCCAAGACGCAGCCGAGCGGGGTGAGCTGGATCCCTGGGATGTGGATGTGATTGCCGTGGTAGACGGCTTCCTCGACCAGTTGCACCAGCGCATTGCCGTGCCCCGCCTGGTGGGCGGCAGCTATGAAAAAG
Organism: Cyanobium sp. BA20m-p-22; assembly: GCF_024346275.1. Classification (NCBI taxonomy): domain Bacteria; kingdom Bacillati; phylum Cyanobacteriota; class Cyanophyceae; order Synechococcales; family Prochlorococcaceae; genus Cyanobium; species Cyanobium sp. BA20m-p-22. The sequence goes on along the minus strand of NZ_JAGQCQ010000009.1, from coordinate 4,713 downwards.
ATCTCGCCGAAACCAGCGAGGCCTTCCTGGCGGCCTCTGTGCTGGTGAGTCTCAAGGCCGAAGTGCTCGAAGCGGCCACCTTCGCCTGCGAACCCATTGAGGAACAGGAACTCGGCTTTGACTTCGACGCCGATGGCCAGGGCTGGCTAATCAACCCAGGCATCGAACTGCCCAAGCGGCCGGAACGGCACCTTTGGCGCCGGCCCGTGGCCCCGCCACCCCTACAGCGCCCGGTGACCCTTGGGGAGCTGATCCGCCAGCTGGAGGACATCGCCGAACGGCTCGAACAGGACGATGGCCGCAGCCGCCAGCGCCACCGCCCCAAGCGCTACAGCGAGCGAGCAGCCATCCAGCAGGTGGCCGCCCTGGCCCACCGCGAAAAACTGCCGGAGACCACCGCCGCTCTGAGCCGGTTTCTACTGAGCTGGGACCCCGCCCATGACTGGGCAGGATTCAACGACCTGGTGCAGGCCTGGGCCGACGAGGTGAACTGCCGCGGAGCCGGCGCCGAGTTGGATTGCGACCGGGTCGGGGTGTTCTGGGCGCTGCTGTTCCTCTGCCACCAGGGCAAGGTGGAACTGGAGCAGGAGGGCGGCCTGTTCGGCCCCCTGCAGCTGCGTCGCCTGCTTCATAGCGGCGAAACCCGCCAGCTCCCCCTAGTGCCGGCCGACAAGGCGGCGGCGACCCTATTGGCAGCTTGAGCTTTACCAATAAAATAGGACGTTAAAGAACACAAGGTAAACGCCGATGAAGGCGATGATCCTGGCGGCCGGCAAGGGAACTCGGGTGCGTCCCATCACGCACACAATCCCCAAGCCGATGATCCCGATCCTGCAGAAGCCCGTCATGGAGTTTCTGCTGGAGCTGCTGAAGGAGCATGGCTTCACGGAAGTCATGGTGAATGTCTCCCACCTGGCCGAGGAGATCGAGAACTATTTCCGCGATGGCCAGCGTTTTGGCGTCGAGATTGCCTACAGCTTTGAAGGCCGCATTCAAGATGGCCAGTTGATCGGCGACGCCCTCGGATCGGCCGGTGGCCTCAAAAAGATTCAGAATTTCCAGAGCTTCTTCGACGAGACCTTCGTGGTGCTCTGCGGTGATGCCCTGATCGATCTCGACCTGACCGAGGCCGTGCGGCGCCACCGGGAGAAGGGTGCCATGGCGAGCCTGGTCACCAAACGGGTGCCCAAGGATCAGGTGAGCAGCTACGGCGTAGTGGTCACCGACGCTGACGGCCGGGTGCGCTCCTTCCAGGAGAAGCCGGCAGTGGATGAGGCCGCCAGCAACATGATCAACACCGGCATCTACATCTTCGAGCCTGAGGTGCTCGACTTCGTGCCCAGCGGCCAGCCCTTCGACATCGCCTCAGACCTGTTCCCCAAGCTGGTAACCGCCGGAGCGGCCTTCTACGCCCTGCCGATGGAATTTGAATGGGTGGATATCGGCAAGGTGCCCGACTACTGGCAGGCGATTCGCAGCGTGCTGCAGGGGCAGGTGCGCCAGGTGCAGATCCCAGGCAAGGAGATAAGACCGGGGGTTTTTGCCGGGCTCAATGTGGCGGCAGATTGGGACAAGATCAATGTGACCGGGCCCATCTATGTGGGCGGCATGAGCCGCATCGACAACGGCACCACGATCATTGGCCCGGCGATGATTGGGCCCAACTGCCATATCTGTGCAGGAGCCACGATCGACAACTCGATCATTTTTGATTACTCCCGCATCGGCCCTGGAGTGAGGTTGGTGGAAAAACTGGTGTTTGGCCGCTACTGCGTCGACCGCAACGGCGACCACTTCGACCTGCAGGAGGCAGCCCTCGACTGGCTGATCACGGACGTGCGCCGTCAGGATGTGATTTCGCCCTCACCCCAGCAGAAAGCCATGGCCGAGCTGCTTGGCACTGACCTGGCCAAGAGCTCCTCAAAGTGAGGCCGTAAGGCCTGCCTGGCGCAGGATCTCCGGGATGCGCTCCTCCGCTTTGATCGCCATCAGGTGCACCCCCTGGGCGATCTGCAGGTAGGCAGCCACCTGCTCAGCGGCGATTGCCACCCCTTCGGCCGCCGGGTCGGCTGCGTCCGCCAGCCGATCAATGACGGCCTGGGGAATCTGGGCTCCGGGCACCACCCGGTTGATGAAAGCCGCATTGCGGGCCGACTTGAGCAGAAACACCCCCGCCAGCACCGGCAGCTGCAGGGGGGCGGCGATCTCACCGACAAATCGTTTGAGGGCTTCGCAGTCCATCACCATCTGGGTTTGCACAAAACGGGCCCCGGCCTCCTTCTTGCGCACCAGCCGGCTCTTCAGGCCGCTCCAGCTGGAGGACTGGGGATCCGCCGCGGCGCCTGCGAACAGGTCTGTAGGCCCGTCAGGAAGCTGGCCCTGTACCGGATCCTGGCCGGCGTTGAACTGCCGCACCAGCTGCAGTAGGCGCACGGCCTCGAGCTCATTCACCGGCCGGGCGTCCGGTTGGTCACCAGCCCGCACCGGGTCGCCGGTGAGGCAGAGCAGATTGCGGATCCCAAGGGCCTGGGCGCCGAGCAGCTCGGCCTGCAGGGCAATGCGATTGCGATCCCGACAGGCCAGCTGCAGCACCGGCTCGATGCCGGCATCCAGCAGCAGGCGGCAGACAGCCAGGCTGCTCATCCGCATCACGGCCCGACTGCCATCGGTCACATTGACGGCGTGCACCCAGCCGCGCAGGGATGCGGCGGCGGCCAGCACTCGGGCCGGGTCCCCGCCCCTGGGGGGCATCACCTCCGCAGTCAGAGCTGACGCACCGCTGGCCAGGGCCCTTTGGAGCTGCAAACCGGTCCTTTCGTCTCAACACCCATTATTGGTCTTCACCCTGCCTACAATGGGCGGGAGCCTGCGGCCTGGGCGAATGGATTCCGATCGCTCCACTGGAGGTCCCCTGGGTCCGGTGCGCCCAGAGATCTCGGAACGGGAGATCGAGATCATTGAGCTGGTGGCCCAGGGGCTCACCAACCAGGAAATCGCCGGCACGCTGACGATCAGCAAACGCACCGTGGACAACCACGTGAGCAACATCTTCACCAAAACCGGCGCCAAGAACCGGGTAGCCCTGCTCAATTGGGCCATGGATCACGGCAAGATCTGCCGTGACGGCTTCAACTGCTGCTCAATCGAAGCAGCTCCAGGCGTTCGTCCTCAGGCCAGCGGGCCAGCGGCCAACGGGCCAGGGACGCATTGCTGAACTGATGGCGGCCGGTGAGCTCGGCCACGCACCAGGCTGGGATCTCAAGCGCCAGGTCCTGCTGTAGGGCCGCCGCATCCAGCTCCACCTCCGCCACCACCAGCGGCGCATTCTCGGCCTCAAATACATCGACCACCCAGTCGCCGCCGGGCAGGTCCAGGCCATGGCGACGCTTACTGAGCTTCTGGCCTGCCAGGGCCAGCAGGGCCGTGGCATCCTCCTCGGGAATGGGGTATTCAAATTCCTGCCGCACCAGGCCCTCGGGCCCCATCGGGCCGCCGGCCGGGGGCGCCTTGAGGGTGAGCCAGGCCCCGGCCACGGCAGCAACACCCCTGGCCTGCCGCACCCGCACGGTGAGTCCATCGGAACTCGCCAGCAGATAGCCCTGCTCCAACCAGGCCTGCCAGCAAACGTGGCGGCGCCACTGCTGGCCGCTCACCAGAAAGCGTCGTTCGATTTCCAGGGCCATGGCGCCGATCAGTTCAACAAGGGATCAGTTATTGGAGGGATCAGTTATGGGAAGGCTCAGTTATGGGAGGGCTCGGGGGCGGTGAGGCTACCGGCCCAGTGCAGCTTGTGGGTGAGGGTGCGGTAGTAGGAGGGACTCTGCTCCAGCAGCACCTGCAGGGCCGGATGGGGACTGCGCTCCACCACCGCCCGGTCCCCAGGCTCCAGCACGGTGGCATGGGCGCCGTCTTTCCATAGCTTGACCCTGCGGCTGGTTTCCCCCAGGGGCCACACGGAAAGCTGGGCCCGGGGGGGCACCACCACAGCCCGGCTCGAAAGGCTCATCGGGCAGATCGGATTGACCACAATCGCCTCTATGCCGGGATGGAGAATCGGCCCACCAGCTGCCATCGCATAGCCCGTCGAGCCGGTGGGGGTGGCAATGATCAGGCCATCGCCGCGGTACTGGTCCACCACCTCACCATCGATCTCCAGCTCGAGCACGCAGGTGGGTGAGACCTCATCGAGACAGGGGCGAAAGTAGAAATCATTGAGGGCCAGATGGGCGCCATCGGCCTGATCTAAGCCATCGCTACCGGCCACGCCAACACCACGGGCTACGCCATCGCCACGGTTGATGTGGGCCTGCAGCATCATTCGACGCTCGAGGGCAAAACAGTCGTTGCGGAGGCGGTCCCAGAGGCTCTCCTGCCCCGCTTCGGCCTTCTGCCCAGGGGCAGTGAGGCGCAGCAGGCTCCGGTCATGGGTCAGAAAACCCAGGTGGCCGCCCACGTTGAAACTGAGAATGGGCACATCGAGAGGAGCCAGATGGCGGGCAGCACCCAGCACGGTGCCATCCCCGCCAAGCACCAGGGCGAGATCGGGCAGATGGGCCTCGGTGGCCAGCAAGCCTGGAAATGGGTTGCGGGCCAGGCCGCTGGAAGCAGCCACCACATGCACCCCCTGGGCGGCGAGATCTTCCGCGCAGCGCTTGGCCTGGCGCTGGGCAGCCTGGCTGCCCAACCTGGAAATCAGCCAGACCCTCTCAAGCC
>NZ_JAGQCQ010000089.1:0-11498 GCF_024346275.1 Cyanobium sp. BA20m-p-22 | reverse complement strand
GGTGATGCAGGCCTGCTTCTGTGCCCTCAGCGGCGTGCTGCCGCGCCAAGAGGCCCTCGCCCGGATTCGCCACTCGATCGAAACCAGCTACCGCCGCAAGGGTGAGGCGGTGGTGGCAATGAACCTGGCCGCCCTCGATGCCAGCCTCGAGCAGCTGGTGCCCCTCGATTGGACGAGCCTCGACGGGCCCGCCTGCCTGCCAGCGCCAGAAGACCGTCTCGCCGCGGCGCCCGATTTTGTGCGCGAGGTGATCGGGCCGATGCTGGAGCGCCGCGGCGATGCCCTGCCGGTGAGCGCCCTGCCCTGCGACGGCACCTGGCCGGTGGGCACGGCCCGCTGGGAGAAGCGCAACATCGCCGCCGAGGTGCCCGTGTGGGAAACGGACCTGTGCGTGCAGTGCGGCAAGTGCGTGCTGGTGTGCCCCCACGCGGTGATCCGCGCCAAGGTGGGCGCCCCGGAGGCCTTCGCCGCAGCCCCCGAGGGCTTCCGCACTGCCCCCGCCCGCGACCCCGCCTTTGCCGGCCAAACCTTCACCATCCAGGTGGCCGCCGAAGACTGCACCGGCTGCGCCCTATGCGTTGAGGTGTGCCCCGCCCGCGACCGCAGCGAGCCGAAGCGCAAGGCGATCAACATGGCGCCGCAGCGACCGTTGCGAGAGCAGGCCCGCGGCAACTGGGACTTTTTCCTGCAGCTGAGCGAGGTGCCCCGCGCCGAGCTCAACTTGCACAAGATCGGCCAGCAGCAGCTGCAGCAGCCCTTGTTTGAGTTTTCCGGCGCCTGCGGTGGCTGCGGTGAAACGCCTTACCTCAAGCTCGCCTCCCAGCTGTTCGGCGATCGGATGCTGATCGCCAACGCCACCGGTTGCAGCTCGATCTACGGCGGCAACCTGCCCACCACCCCCTGGAGCGCCAACGCCGAGGGGCGGGGCCCGGCCTGGAGTAATTCCCTGTTTGAAGACAACGCCGAGTTCGGCTATGGGATGCGGGTGGCGCGCGACCAGCAGCGCCAGATGGCCCTCGATCTGCTGGAGCGGTTGGTGGGCCAACTTGAGCCTGCCGAGTTCCCGCCCCTCCTGGCCGCGGCGATCCGCAACGCCGATCAAGGCGATGAGGCCGGCATCGTTGAGCAGCGCCAGCGGGTGGCCGAGCTCAAGGCGCGCTTGGCGGGCATGGAGCAGCCCGAGGCCCGCCAGCTGCTGGAGCTGGCCGATGCCCTGGTGAAAACCAGCGTCTGGCTGGTGGGCGGCGATGGCTGGGCCTACGACATCGGCTTCGGCGGCCTCGACCACGTGCTGGCCAGTGGCCGCGACGTCAACGCCCTGGTGCTCGATACCGAGGTGTACTCCAACACCGGCGGCCAGGCCTCCAAAAGCACCCCCCGGGGGGCGGTGGCCAAGTTTGCCGCCGCCGGCAAGGCGGCCCCCAAAAAAGACCTGGGCCTGATGGCGATGACCTACGGCACCGTCTATGTCGCGAGTGTGGCGATGGGGGCCCGCGACGAGCACACCATCCGCGTTTTTCTGGAGGCCGAGAGTTACCCGGGGCCTTCGCTGATCATTGCCTACTCCCACTGCATCGCCCACGGCATCGACATGGCCCAGGGCATGGCCCACCAGAAGCTGGCGGTGGATTCGGGCCGCTGGCTGCTCTACCGCTACGACCCGCGCCGCGCCGAGCGGGGCGAGACTCCCCTGCAACTCGACAGCCCGGCGCCAAAGCGCTCGCTCAAGGAGGCGATGGAGCAGGAAAACCGCTTCCGCATGCTGCGCTACAGCCAGCCGGAGCGGGCCCAGGCCCTGGTGCGCCAGGCCCAGAAAGAGCTCGAATGCCGCTGGGCCACCTACCGGGCCCTGGCCCAGCCAGCCCCCAAGCCATGATCCCCGACCTCACCACCACCTATCTCGGCCTGGCCCTGCGCAGCCCCCTGGTGGTGGGCGCTGCCGCGCCCCTCAGCGAGGAGCTGGCCCAGCTGCAGGCCCTGGAGCGGGCCGGGGCGGCGGCGATCGTGCTGCATTCGCTGTTTGAGGAGCAGATCGAGCAGGAGCAGCTCGACCTGCACCGCCATGCAATGGCCGGCGCCGATAGCTATGGCGAGGCGCTCAGCTACGTGCCGGAGCCCTCGATCTTCCATGGCGGGGAAGACCTCTACCTGCGCCATCTCGAGCAGGCCCGCCAGCATCTGGCGGTGCCCGTGATCGCCAGCCTCAACGGCACCAGCGGTGGCCGCTGGGTGGAGTCGGCGCGGCGGATCGAGGCGGCGGGCGCCTCGGCCCTGGAGCTCAACATCTACGCGATTCCCACCGACCCGGAGCTCTCCAGCGCCGCCATCGAAGCCGAGCTGGAGGAGATCGTGCGCCAGGTGCGCGCCGAGGTGCGTTTGCCCCTGGCCGTGAAGCTCAGCCCCTTCTTCACTAACCTCAGCTCCATCGCCAAGCGCCTGGCCGCGGCGGGCGCCGATGGGCTGGTGCTGTTCAACCGCTTTTACCAGCCCGATATCGACATCGAGACCATGGAGGTGCGGCCCAACCTGCTGCTTTCCACCCCCCACGACCTGCGCCTGCCCCTGCGCTGGATCGCCCTGCTGCATGGCCGCCAGCCCTTGGATCTGGCCGCCAGTGGCGGCGTGCACCGGGGCACCGACGTGGTGCGGCTGTTGATGGCGGGGGCTGCGGTGACCCAGGTGGTGGGGGCGCTGCTGCGCCACGGCCCCGAGCGCTTGGCGGGCCTGGAGGAGGAGCTCTCCATCTGGCTGATGGAGCACGAGGTGGCCAGCGTGGCGGAGCTGATCGGCTGCATGAGCCAGCAGCGCTGCCCCAATCCGGCCGAATACGAGCGGGCCCAATACATGCGCGCCATCCAGGGTTACCGCCCCGCCGATGCCCGCCAGGCGCCGGGCCCCTGGTGAGCGCAGATCTGTCAGCCCAGCTGGCCGCCAGCGCCAGCCGCCCCTGGACGGTGATGGAGGTGTGTGGCGGGCAAACCCACGCCATCCTGCGCTGGGGGCTCGACCAGTTGCTGCCGCCAGGGCTGCGGCTGATCCATGGGCCCGGCTGTCCGGTGTGTGTGACTCCGGCTGAGCTCATCGATGGGGCCCTGGAGCTGGCGGCCAGGCCGGAGGTGATCCTCTGCTCCTACGGCGACATGCTGCGGGTGCCAGGCAGCGCCGCCGGCGCCGATCTGCTCGGCGTGCGGGCCGCCGGCGGTGATGTGCGCCTGCTCACCTCGCCCCTGCAGGCCATCGCCCTGGCCCAGGGCTCGCCCGCTTGCCAGGTGGTGTTCCTGGCGGTGGGTTTTGAAACCACGGCACCGGCCACGGCCCTGCTCTTGCGCCAGGCGCGGCAGCTGGGGCTGGCCAATCTCAGCGTGCTGCTGGCCCATGTGCGTGTGGCGCCAGCGATGGAGGCGCTGCTGCAGGATCCCGCCAACCAGGTGCAGGGCTTTCTGGCGGCCGGCCACGTGGCTGCGGTGATGGGCACCGCCGAGCTCAGCGAGTTGGTGGCACGCCAGCGGGTGCCGGTGGTGGTGACGGGCTTTGGGCCGGCCGATGTGATGGCGGGCCTGCTGCAGCTGGTGCAATTGCTCGAGGCCGGTACCCCGGCCCTCGCCAATGCCTACGGCCGGGTGGTGCGGGAGCGGGGTAACGGTTCGGCCCAGGCCTTGCTGGCAGAAGTGTTTGTGGTGATGGATCGGCCCTGGCGGGGCCTGGGCACCATCGCCGGCGGCGGGTTTGGTTTTGCCCCGGCCTACCGGGGCTTCGACGCCCTGGAGCGCTTTGGCCTGGCCCCGGCCCAGGGCGGGCCCCAGCCTCAGACCCCCTGCATCAGCGGCCCGATCCTGCAGGGTCGCGCCATCCCCCCCGACTGTCCGGCCTTTGGTTCGGCCTGCACCCCGGAGCGGCCGCTGGGGGCACCGATGGTGTCGAGCGAAGGGGCCTGCGCCGCCTACTACCGCTACCGGCGCCAGGCCCCATGAGGGATCGCCATGGGTGAACGCATCCAGCTGGCCCATGGGGGTGGTGGCACCTTGATGCAGCAGCTGATCAACCAGGAGCTGCGGCTCCTCTACGCCGATCCCGCCCAGGTGCTCCACGATGCGGCCCGGCTCGAATTGCCGCCCGGTCCGCTGGCCTTCAGCACCGACGGCTACGTGGTGCAGCCGCTGGAATTTCCCGGTGGTGATATTGGCAGCCTGGCGGTGATCGGCACCGCTAATGATTTAGCGATGGCGGGCGCCCGGCCCCTGCACCTCAGCGTGGCGCTGCTGCTGGAGGAGGGCTTGCCGTTGGTGCTGCTGCGGCGCCTGGTGGCCTCGATGGCGGCGGCGGCTCGGGCTTGCGAGCTCACGATCGTTACCGGCGACACCAAGGTGGTCGAACGGGGTAAGGCTGACGGCATATTCATCACCACCAGTGGTATCGGGGTTGTGCAGGCCCCGACGCCAATTGACCCCACGGCGATTCGCCCAGGCGATCAGCTGCTGGTGAGCGGCGACCTGGGCCGCCATGGGGTGGCAATCCTGGCGGCGCGCCACGGCCTGGCCCTGGTGCCGCCCGTGCTCAGCGACTGCGCGCCGCTCTGGCCCCAGGTGCGGGCCCTGCTGGAAGCCGGGGTTCGGATTCACTGCCTGCGCGACCTCACCCGCGGCGGCCTGGCCAGTGCCCTGCAGGAGTTGGCGGAGGCGGCCGGGGTGGAGCTGGCGATCGAGGAGGGGCGCCTGCCGGTGCTGGAAGCCGTGGCGCGCACCTGTGAGCTGCTGGGCTTTGAGCCCTTGCATCTGGCCAATGAGGGCCGCTTTGTGGTGGTGGTGCCGCCATCGGCCCGCGATCAGGCCCAGTCCCTACTGGCGGCCAGCGGCGGTGCCTGGATCGGCAGCGTGCGGCCGGCCAGCAAGGGAGCGCGGGTGCTGCTCACCACGGCCCTGGGCACCGAACGACTGCTGCTTCCCCTCAGCGGTGAGCTGCTGCCCCGCATCTGTTGAGGCTGAATTGTCCCCGGATGGGGGGATCGGTAAACCGGTGGTTGGGCAGAGAGTAAAGCCTGTGTTCATAAGGGATCTGCCTGGATCCCAAGGTTGCCTTCTCCATGACCGCATCCCCAACCGCACCCGGGCTCACCATCGGTGAACTGGAAGCCAACTACTCCCTTTATTGCAAGGCCATGCGCCTTTTGATTCGGGAGGGTAAAACAATCGCCAAGGTACGTCGCACCGTCTGCTGGCAGCGGCTTGAGATTCTGCACAACTGTCTGCCTAGCCAATACCGCGAGCCCGACTATCTCTTCGCCCTGCTGCAGCGGGAGTTGAAGGCCCAGCTTTAGCTGGCACTCCGCAGCCAGAGGGCCAAGCCCCCGCCCCGGCCGCGGGCGGCCAGCCAGTTGGGCTGACTGGCGATCAGGGCAAAAAAGGGTCGCCGCTTTGGCTGCGGCTGGCGCTGGATCGGTTGCCGCCAGATGCTGCGCGGGCCGAGCCTCAACTCCAGCTCCTCAAACCAGAATTCCAACAGGGGCCGCTTGCCCCGCAGGCTTCCATGGCCGCGAAAGCGCAGCTGGATCGGCCCCAATTGCACGCTGTTTTGAACCGAAAAAAGGGGGCCCCTTGCCGCAGCCGGGCTCTCGTCAACCACGGCGATCGTGAGGCTGGCCTGAAGTTGGCGCAGCAGGGCAGCGGTTGCGCCCAGGGGCTTGGCCTCTGCCTTACTCCAGAGTTGCTCTAGCCGCCAGCAGCCCACCAGCTCGGCCAGGCCAACTCCGCTGCCGCCAGCTCGACTTTGGCGCTCCAGGGCCAGGAGTTCAGCGCCGTTGGGCAGGGCAGGGGGGGATTCCATTCAGGAGATCAAGAGGAGTGCAAGAGGAGTGCAAGAGGAGTGCTAGAGGAGTGCTAGAGGAGCTATTGGGGGTGTGATGCTTCAGCGGAGTGGGCGGGGACGGGATTCCACCATCATCTCGAGGATGCTGACAACATCGCGAAGCCCCTTGGCCTGGGCTGTCAACTCCTCTGCCGCCGCCGAGCCCTCAACGGCCCCTGAGGCCGATTGCTTGGTCACCCGTTCGATCTGATCAATGGCCGCACCGATCCGTTCGATCGCCTGCAGCTGGTCACGGCTTCCCAGCCGTACTTCCTCAACAAGGGAACGCACCTCAGCCGATTGGCCAGCGAGTTCGCGAATCGAGCCGGCCACCTGATCCACCTTCGTCCTGCCTAGCCGCGTGCGGGCACTCGATTCCTCGATCAGAGCTGCCGTTTCGCGGGCCGCCTTGGTGCTCCGCTGGGAAAGGTTGCGCACCTCCTCGGCCACTACTGCGAAGCCGAGGCCAGCCTCACCGGCCCGGGCCGCTTCGACCGCCGCATTGAGGGCCAGGATGTTTGTCTGAAAGGCGATCTCATCAATCACCTTGTTGATCCTGGAGATGCGGTCACTGGCCGCGTCTATTTCTTCCATGGCACCCACCATTTCGGCCAGTTGCCCTGTGGCTTCCTGGAATTTCTGCTGCTCGCGTAACACCAGCTCGCTTGCGTTCTGGGTGCGCCCGGCGTTGCTGGTCGCCATGCTTCCCATCTCCCTTGCCGAACCAGAGATTTCCTCGAGGGCCGCCACCTGTTCCGAGGCCCCATCGGCCAGGTAGCGGCTGGAAGAGGCAACCTGGGAGGCGCCTGTGGCCACAAATCCTGAAGAGGAGGAGAGCTCCTCAATGGCGCCGTGGAGTTTGTTGCCGTGGTGACGCAGGCTGAACCAGGTTGAGATGGCGGCGGTGGAGGCGATCAACATGCCTGCAATCATCACCGAATCGCCCAGCCGACGGGCATTCTCGGCGGTTGTTTCGGTTCTTCTGTCGAGAAGATTCTCAAACTCACCTATAGGATCCATGATGAGTTTCTTGTCGGAGTGATATCTTGGATCGTGCATTATGCGGCGGGCTAAATCCAGATTGGGCGCCGCCTGGCGCGTGTAGCCTCCCATGCCATCAGCAAATCTGCCTTTGACGGCATTCATCGCGATGGTTTCGGTTGTCACTAAAGCGTTTGAGTTATCTTCGGCCTGTTTCAGCTTGGCAAACTCTTCGGCACTAAATCCCTGCTCCTGCATCAGCTTTCGCAGGGGAACCGTCCTGCCATCTGGTCGCGCTTTTCTACCATTGCGCACATCAAGTATGTGCCAGTACTGGTCTTCATAGGCCTTGCTGCCGGTCACTACATAGGTTCGAGCTAACCTGGTGAGTTCGTCTGAGCTGGCCCGCAATTCGTACGCTAACTTCAGCGATTCGTAGCGGTTTGCCTGGGCTTGGTTGACGGATCGTTGGTTGAAGAATGCCAGTATCGAAAGAAGAACGAGCCCAGAGAGTGGTCCCAGCGTGCTCAAACGGAGCAATCGCATCGTGTTCATCAGGGGCTTTCCGCAAGGGCTATGGGCGTGGAATCTCTGCAGACGGCACGCGATAGGCAGATGGCATTCTAATTAATCCTGTGCCTATTGCAAGAGACAATCCCGCCGGTTTTGCTGCCCCCAGCCCCGTGCCCGGGAGTCCGCTAGAAAGTCCACAGTGTGCCAACCCCGCGCATTTCCTAGTGGCAATAAAAGTCCAGCCAGGCGTTCAGATCACTTGGCGGCGGGGAAGGGCTTCACCCCTTATCCCGCCGCTACCACCTCTGCGACGACAGCCATGGGGCACCGGCCCAGAGGCTATTGATGGCTTGGTGCCGCACAGGTTGTCGCACCCGCTGCGCCCCCGGTCTTGCCTGCAGGGGCGTGCAGCTCCACCTGTTCTTGCTCGTTGGCATCGTTGCGAGCCACGATTGCAATTGCAGCCTCGCTGGCGCTGAGGTTCACCGGCATGTGGATAAGGCCCGCCGGGATGAATAGAAAGTCGCCGGTTTGGTTGATCACCGACCTCTCCAGGCACGGCCCGTAGAAGGTTTTTACGCGGCCTGCCAGCAAAAATATCGCCGATTCCGACCCCACATGGCGGTGCGCTGCTGCCTGCCCACCAGGGGGAATCACCACCCTGTTCATCGACAGACCACGGGCACCGCTGTTGGCGCCGGAAATGCCAACAAACTGCTTGAGCCTTTGCTTGCTGCTGCTGGTTGTCAGCGGCCGCACGGTGACGATCTCGTCTGCCGCCTTTTCGTCCGCCGCCTTGTGGGGATTTCCGTTGGGGCCAGAGGCCGCTGGCACCGTGATGGGGCTGCCCTTCGGTGCCACGTAAACCACCACGGACCACCGCTGGCTCAGGACCCAGGCTGACGCCTCGATGCACTTTGTTGACCATTTCGATTATGGCCTGGCCTGGTTGGAGGGATTGGCTGGCGCCGTCGTCGCTTTCGACTCGCAACCTTCCCTGCAGCAACACGCCGGCATTGATCACTGGATGGAAATGGCGGGGCAGGGTTACCCCGGCAGGCACCGTGATGCGCAGCACGGTTACTTCGGCTTGGACATCGTTGAGCTTGGGCAATAGGTCCCCATTCCAGGAGCGATCGCTGCGACTCAGGGTTTCCACCTTCACGCCCAGGGCGGAAGCGCCGGGGCCCTCATCGGCGCGGGCATTTCCCATTCCCGTGCCACCAGTCCAAGCCGCCAAGAACGCCAGGGCCAGCTGCCCCAGTTTGGATTTTCTTTTCATAGGCCTGATTTTCGCCCACAACTGAAGACCCTGTAATCACACTATTCTCACAACCCATTTCACAACCCAAGGCTGTTTTCTGAGAACAGCTCCTGGATGACAAGCGGACCTTGCTGCGGCTGCCGGCCTCAGGCTTCTCAGCCATCGGGCCCCTGGGTAGCCGGCAGATGGCCTGTCTTGACCCAGATGGTGCAGCCCGCATCACTCCAGGGCCGGTGCACGCTGGCGGGCGGGTTGCGCAGCCAGCTGCCCGCCGAATAGGTGCCGTGCTCGTCCTGAAACACACCAGTGAGCACCAGGATTTCCTCGCCGCTGGGGTGGCAGTGGGGTTGAAACATCGTGCCCGGTGCCCAGCGCACCAGGGCCACGTGCTCCGATCCGTAGGCGTGCAGGGGCAGCACCTCCAGCCCCCTCACCAGGCCCGGCAACCAGACGGCTTGGGTGGTGTCGATCACCAGCGGCTGCTGATCGGACGGGTGCATCTGCTGCAGTTTCACCAGGATCGTGCAGCCGCCAGTGCTGAAGGGGGCGTGGCTGGAGCCCACTGGATTGCGCAGGTAGGTGCCGGCGCCGTAATCGCCGTGCTCATCAGAGAAGGTGCCCTCCAGCACCAGTATCTCCTCGCCGCCGCCATGGGTGTGGCGCTCAAAACTGCTACCGGGGGCGTAGCGCACGATCGAGGTGGCCCGGGCCACTTCCCCGCCGCGGCGATCGAGCAGGCGTCGCTCCACCCCCGGCAGGGGCGATGGGGTCCAGTCCAACGCGTTGCTGTCCAGAACGGCGCGTTGGTTGAGGTCGGCATGGAGCTCCATGACAGCGATTCTGCTTCTGCGGGCTTCCGGCAGCGGCTTGATGTGGCGAATCTGCAGGCCCAGGCCGATTCCGTTCCCGCCGAGATCGGCAGCCAAGTGGTCGGCTACCTGAAGACGCTGGAGGAGAAATACGAAATGGTGGCGAAGCGGCTGGCGGTTTTCGCCAAGCCCAATGCCCGCAAGGGACATCCATCAACTTTCGCCCCGGGGCGAGCGAGGCGCACCGCAAGCGCAAAGGGCTCTTAATTAACCGGGAAAGCCGTTTCCTTGAATAAGTGGACGGCGTATTCAAGGTTCGTCCGGGAGGGAGGGTGCCGTGCGGCGCTAGGCCACCGGCCACTACGAGGTCGCCTCGATGGCGTCTCCACCCTGCTTTTCTATAAACGATGTGGTGGAGGTTTCTAGTTACGTGCACCTTGGTCAGCTGGGGCCCCGCGGCGGCATCGGCCATCGTCCTGATTGAAACGCCCCCTGTTGGATTCGAACCAACGACCGGCTGCTTAGAAGGCTGGGGGTGTAATCCTTGTGAAACGCTGCGGTGACTAGTATCAGAGGCTCTAGTGCTTCGAGTGTGAGAAGGCTGGTGAGAAGGTTTGAGGGTTTCGCGCCCTTCGGGGCCCATTGGAGAGGTCCTTTGCTTCGAGCGGCTGTTTCCAATGAAGCTGCTCGATAGGGGGGCGAGTAAGTGCGTGCACACAGTCCTGAGACTCCGGTGGGGGAGTCAGGAGCTCCACAAGCGCTCAGGCCCATTCATCCATGGGGAAAGTCATTTCCTTGAATAATGGGCGGCGACTTCAAGGGGCACCTGTCGGGGCGATGAGGCCCTGCGCGGCGGCCGCTGGCCAGCACAAAGCAGCTCAAGGGCTGAGCGAACTGAGCTTCCCTGTCGCCAGCAAGGCGATCATCAGCGAGGGCGCGGAGCCACTTTGATCAGCCTCGACTACGGATCGACCCTCGGCTGGAGATGTTGAAAAGGGCGGGGCACCGCAGCGATCAAGCCTGCTTAGGCGACGGAGCGGCTGCAATGGCCCATGCCCGCGGGGTGCGCCATGCCTCGTTTGATACGCGATCCACTCTCACTCAAGTGGTAGGGTGTCAACAAGTGGACTGGAAATGTCCGGTCGGCGCTGGGCTCCTGGGTTTCCGGGGGCCTTTCGCTTTATGAAGGAAAGATTTTGAGGCCGTAGCCGCGAGCTTCCCCGTTGGGGCCCTTCCTGAGCTTTGCTTGGATTATGGGATGGGTCCTGTTCGCTTGCCCTGGTCGAAGGTGCATCATCCCCAGGGGGCGAGCTACAAGATCAGCTAGTTGTAGGCCAGCAGCGTTGCATTGTTTGTCTCTCATGACCAAGCGGAAAGGTAGGGATTTGCATTCGTAGTTACGCCCATCGCATATGCGGAGAAACTCTAGTTCCAGCTCGTCATCTTCGCGCTTGCCTCGTCTTTCGACGATTATGTGAGTGCTTTTGCTTTCTTGGCCGTGTTTGCGGAGGTGGTGGTGCAGCCTCTCGAGCGTAAATTGAAGTGCTAGGTGGTAAGGATTGGCTCCTCGCGACGACTGCCGCAAGGCTTTCTTGTCAATAATCGAGGCGATAATTGTGAACTCTGCCTCCTCCAAGACCTTTGTTAAGGCGGGAAAAAACTGATCCCGCGTCTCTGGGTTCTGGAGGATGCTGAAGTCGTGTCGTGGCTTGCGGAGCTCTCTTTCGTGGAGAACGATCTGGTCGTGCCCCCAGAACCTGAATTTAAATTGCTGAAGTGCCGGGCATGCTGCCTGGATGTAGCTTTCTATTCTAAAGACGCAAAGCGCAAGAACAAATATTGGGTATTCCTCGGAGACGTTGTCTAGCGAGTGATCACCGCTCTCGTCCACGAAAACAATGAAATCGCCATGTTGTCCTTGGAGTGATTCGGTTGGCCTCCTGAGATGGGCCTCGTCCGCTATCGACATGCGGTCTTGCGAGTCCCCAGGTAGTGGTTAGTTAATTGTATTGCTTTGGTCGCGTGTCGCCGCATAAAAGATGTGGCCATGCCTCTTTTTATGAATCTCGGGTGAGTTAATCGCGAGTCGG